>JBPCOR010000280.1:0-3213 GCA_051000035.1 Mycobacteriales bacterium
GCACCGGAGCCGTGGCCGGGCCGCTGGCGGCCCGCACGGCGAGCCGCCAGGTCGTGAGCCGGTCGGTGGCGCCGGCGAGCACCTGATCGTTCCAGTCCCGGTCGCTGCCGTACGGCTCGGCGAGCAGGGCCAGCCGGATCGCCAACGGGTCGGTCCCGACGTCGAGCAGCCGGTGGACGAACTCCAGGTTGCCGCGGCTCTTAGACATCTTGTCCCCGCCCAGCCGGACCATGCCGACGTGCGTGTAACACGCCGCGAAGGGGTGGACTCCGGTCAGCGTCTCGGCGTTCGCGGCAGACATCTCGTGGTGCGGGAAGACCAGGTCACGCCCGCCGCCCTGCACGTCGATGGTGCTGCCCAGAGCGTCCAGCGCGATCGTCGCGCATTCGATGTGCCAGCCCGGCCGCCCGCGTCCGAGCGGTGACTCCCAGGCCGGCTCGCCCGGTCGCTCGCCACGCCAGAGCAGCGGGTCCAGGGGGTTCTTCTTCCCGACCCGCTCAGGGTCTCCGCCGTTCGCCGCAAAGACCGCCACCATGTCGGCATCCGTCAGATGGGATACGTAGCCGAAGTCCTGGTCGGCGTCGACCGAGTAGTAGACGTCCGAGTCGAGAGAGTAGGCCGAGCCGGCCACGACCAGGTCCTGGATCCGGCGCATGATCGCCGGGATCGCCTCCACGGCACCGACGAGGGAATCGGGCGGGATGACGCGCAGTGCGGCCATGTCGGTCCGAAACAGCTCGATCTGCTCGGCCGCGAGATCCTGCCAGCGGCGGCCGTCTCTCGTCGCCCGCACCAGCAGCGGGTCGTCGACGTCGGTGACATTCTGCACATAGCCGATCTGCAGGCCCGCGTCCCGCCAGGCGCGCAGCAGAACGTCGAAGGTGACATACGTGGCGGCGTGGCCGAGATGGGTCGCGTCGTACGGCGTGACGCCGCAGACGTAGAGGCGCGCACGCAGCCCTGTGACGGCGACGCGCGCGCCCGAAGCCGAGTCATGCAGCAACGGGACGATCCCCCGCCCCGGAAGGGTCGGCACCTGCGGTGCCGTCCACGAGCGCATGCGGATCACAGTACCGACGGCCCCGACACGATCACCGTGAAGCCGGCTGACCGGCGGGTTATTCCTGCTCGTCCCGCCCGCCGTCAGAACGGCGGCTCTGCCGCTTGCCGCCGTCAGAACGGCGGCCATGGCACGGGGGGCCAGTTGCCCGACGGTTGCGGATGCCGCCCGGATCGAAGCACGCGCTGCGCGCGACGGGTGACGGCCAGCACCTCCCGGCGGGTCAGCAGCTCGCCGAGGGCGTCGCCCAGGGGGCCCTTCAGGTCATCATCCAGCCCGGCCAGCATCGCCCGCGCGTCGCCGGGGAGGGGGTCGCCGGCCCATCGCCAGAGCACGGTGCGCAGCTTGTCCTGCGGGGCGAAGCAGATCCCGTGATCGACCCCGTAGACGTGACCGTCGGGCATCGGGAGCAGGTGCCCACCCTTGCGGTCGCCGTTGTTGACCACAGCATCGAAGACGGCCATCCGCCGCAACGTCGGGTCATCGGTCCCGATCAGCTCCCCGACATCGACCCGCTCGTCGACGTCCACCCACAGCTGCACCATCCCGCGCCCGAACGGACCGTTCTCGCGCAGCACGGTCGGCGGGATCAGCTCCCATCCGGTCGCCGCCGACAGCAGGTACGCCGCCACTTCACGCTCGGCGAGTGTGCCGTCGGGAAAGTCCCACAACGGGCGTTCACCCTGGACCGGCTTGTACACGCATGACGCGGATCGGCTGGCAAGTCTCACGCTGCAGTAGAGAGTTATATTGCTGGCGTCGACCAGCCGGCCCTCGATCGTCAGGTCGCCGCAGGACAGCAACTCCAGAGCATCGTCGACGGACGCCGCCGTTCCGTGTGGGCCGGGGCCGGGCTCATGGTGCGGGACGATCTCGGTCAGCGGTGCCGCCGATACCCGTTGTGCCGCGGGCAGATGTGACCGTCGGCCTCGAGTGTCATTCCGCACAGCGGGCAATTCGGCCGGCCGGCCGCGATCACCCTCCTGGCCCGGTCGATGAAGGCGCGGGCCGAGGCCGCCGTGATCCGGACCCGCAACACGTCGGGCCCGTCCTCGACGTCCTCGAGGATGGTCGCCTCGTCGACCGGCTCCTCGGTCGCCGCCTGTGCCTCGACGACGACACGAGACGTCTCCTCGTCCCAGGCCAGCCCCATCGCGCCGACCCGGAATTCCTCGTCGACCGGGGATTCCAGCGGCTGCACGTCGTCGATCTGCGGGGGCTCGGCGGCGACGTCCGGACGGTCCGCGTGGCGCCGCTCCACCTCGGTGATCAATTCGGCGAGCCGGTCGGCGAGCAGCTGGACCTGCACCTTCTCCAGCGCGACGCTCGTCGTACGCCCGTCACCGCTTGCCTGCAGGTAGAACACCCGCTCCCCCGGCTCGCCGACGGTGCCGGCGACGAAACGGGCGGGCGGGTCGAACAGGTACACCTGACGGGCCATGCCACGAGCGTAACGAGCGGGCTCGGCCCCACGGCCGGACGGTTGCCCGATGCTGGCGCCGTTCGGTCAGTTCGAGGCGGGAAATCTCACCGCCCCGGGCCGCCGCGGACCGTTCCTCCTCGCAGCTACGGCGCTCCCGCGGCTACGGCGCCCCGGCACCTCCGCCGACGATCCCTCCCCGCGGCTACGGCGCCCCGGCGCCTCCGCCGACGATCCCTCCTCGCGGCTACGGCGCCCCGGCGCCTCCGCCGACGGCGGCATCCGAGGACTGCTTCGCCTTGCGCCGCCGGCGTTTCGGCGGGATCAGCGCCGCGACGTCTCCCCCGGTGTCGTTGACGCGGATGACGAACGGTCGGGTCTCGGTGTAGCTCACGACCGACACCGAGCACGGGTCGACCACGATGCGCTGGAACAGGTCGAGGTGCATGCCGAATGCGTCGGCGAGGATGGCCTTTGCGACGTCGGCGTGCGTGCACACCGCGTAGACCGCACCCGGGCCGGCCTCCCCGGCGAGGCGCGCATTCCACTCGCGGACGCCGGCCACTGCCCGCGCCTGCACGTCGGCCAGCCGCTCACCGCCGGGGAACACCGCCGCCGACGGGTGGGCCTGCACCACCTTCCACATCGGCTCGCGGGTCAGATCCCGCAGCGGACGGCCGGTCCAGTCGCCGTAGCGGACCTCGCCGAACCGCTCGTCGGTGGCCACCGCGGC
>JBPCOR010000353.1:0-2802 GCA_051000035.1 Mycobacteriales bacterium
TGCAGCTTGGCGAGTACGACTTTGCTGGTTACGCCGAGCTCTTTCGCGAGCTCATGGACGCGGGCCTTGCCTGCCACTGGACTCCTCGTCTCGAGGAAGGCGGGCTCCGCACGACCTCGTTGTTACCGGGACAACGCATTCATCGTTGACGTTTCATTGCCGGCTCATCCGGGTCGACCTTCTCTCGTTCGGTGTCGTGATCTACCGCGCTGACCGGACCGCTCGGGCGCCCCGGCGTGCGGCCGCCTTCGCCGCCGACGTAACGGAGAACCGCGGCGGAATCCAGGTCGATCTGCACCCGGAATGCCCGGCGGAACGCCCGCCGTCGGACGGCGAGAGCGAGGCACTCCGGGCAGGGATGCAACCACGCTCCCCGGCCCGGCTCGCATCGGCCCGGGTCGGGGACCACCTGGTCTCCGACCTGCACCAATCGCAGCAGGATCGGCGCCGCCGCCCGGGCCCGGCAACCCACACAGGTTCGACACGGCATGGTGTCGCCCGGGGTGGCTGGCCGCGCTCGTTCGACGCGCCGATGCATAGTCTAGCGCGCGCCGGGCCGGTGGGTCGTGAGTGTTTCCCCCCGGGCCTGGGAGCCGGCTGCGGGTGGCGCCGGATCGGCGCCGGACGCAACCGCATCGGCGGCCGGTGGGGCCGGCCCGCCATCGTCGGACTGCATGTCGCTGCGGATATCGATCCGCCAACCGGTGAGCCGGGCGGCGAGCCGCGCGTTCTGGCCCTCCTTGCCGATGGCGAGTGAGAGCTGGAAATCCGGCACGAAGACCCTGGCCGCGCGGGCCTCGGCATCGACGACCTCGACGCGCACGACGGTCGCCGGGGAGAGCGCCTTGCCGACGAAATCCGCCGGATCCTCGGAGTAGTCGACGATGTCGATCTTCTCCCCGGCGAGCTCCGACATCACGTTACGGACCCGGGCCCCCATCGGGCCGATGCAGGCGCCCTTGGGATTGACCCCCGCCACGGTCGCCCGGACGGCGATCTTGGACCGGTGCCCGGCCTCCCGGGCGACGGCGGTGATCTGCACGGTGCCGTCGACGAGCTCGGGCACCTCGAGCTTGAACAGCCCGCGGACGAGATTCGGGTGGCTGCGGGACAGCGTGATCTGCGGCTCACGGAAGCCCTTGACCACCGACAGCACGTAGCACTTGATCCGGGTGCCGTGCTGGTACCTCTCGCCGGGCACCTGTTCACCCGGCGGGAGGGTCGCCTCGACCTTGCCCAGGTTGACGACGACGACGCCGCGCTCGGCCCGGGCGCCGTGCTGCTGGATCACGCCGGAGACGATGTCGCCCGCCCGCCCGGCGTACTCACCGAAGGTGAGCTCGTTCTCCGCGTCGCGCAGCCGCTGCAGCATGACCTGCTTGGCCGTCATGGTCGCGATCCGGCCGAAATTCGAGGGCGTGTCGTCGTACTCGCGGATCATCCGGCCGGCCTCGTCGACCTCGGCGGCCCAGACCGTGACCGATCCGGTCGAGCGATCGACCACCACCCGCGCGTGCTCGGTCGCGGCGATCGGCCGGCCGGCGTTGTGCCGGTACGCCGTCAGCAACGCGCTCTCGATGGCCTCGATCACCAGGTCGAAGCTGATGTCCTTCTCCCGCTCGACGGCACGCAGGGCCGCGATGTCGATATTCATCGGCGGCCTTCCTTCGCGGTCGGGTCCGGACGGTTGAACTCCACCTGCACGCGGCCATTGCTCAGGTAGGCATAACGGATCCGGCGCGGCTCGCCGTCGAGGTCGAAATCGACCGCATCCTCGTCGGCGGCGGCAACCCGGCCGGTCACCGTTTCCGCGGTGCCCGCCACGGTCACGGTGGCCCGGACCAGGCGACCGGCGGCGCGCCGCCAGTGCCTGGGCAGCGTGAGCGGGCGGTCGATGCCGGGCGAGGTGACTTCCAGCACATACGGCGCCGGGCCGGCGAGCGCGTCGTCGGCGTCCAGGACGGCTGCGACGTCGCGGCTCACGGTGGCGATGGCGTCGAGGTTGATCCCGTCGTCGCCGTCCACGACGACGGTGAGGACCGTCCGGCTGCCCTTGGATGCGACCCTCAGCTCCTCCAGGTCGTATCCGGCCGCGGCGACCGCGGGCCGCACCAGCGCGACGAGTCGATCGCGGCGCTCCGTCGTAACCGCCACGGTCGGCTCCTTCCTCGCTCGCCCGGCCTCAGGTAAGTTGTCGCACAGTTGTGGGGCGCCGTCGAGGGTAGCGGGTGGCACGGTGCTCGCCCGCCGTCGCGCGGCCGCACCGACCTCGGTCCCCGTTAGGAATCCGTAATCGCCGGATCGGTCGTGGCAGCCGGCGGAAGCGCACAGTAACGGGTGATGAACTCCTCGGCGGCTCGACCGCGAACAACACGCGTGAGAGCCCGGCGCGCAAACCTGGTGCGCGCCGGCTACGCCGCCGCCGCGGGGCTCCTGTCCGGTGCCGTCGCGGTCGCGGCCGGCCAACTGGCGGCAGCGGCATTGCGGCCGTCGGCGTCACCGATCATCGCCATCGGCAACGCGGCGATCGGGCGCGCACCGGAGGCGGTCCGGTCCTTCGCCATCCGCAATTTCGGCACCGACGACAAGACGGTCCTCGTCACCGGCGTGCTGCTCGTGCTGGCGCTGGCCTGCACGCTGATCGGTCTCCTCGGGCTCGTCAGCCGCGTCGCCGCGGCGATCGGCGTGCTGATCCTCGGCACCGCCGGTATGCTCGCCGCCGGCGCGAACGCCGGTGCGCTCTGGTCGGACATGCTGCCGTCGGTCGCCACCGCGCTGGTTGGCGTTGCGGTGCTCTCGGCC
>JBPCOR010000387.1:0-3107 GCA_051000035.1 Mycobacteriales bacterium
TGATTGTGCCGGTTAGCAGACCACGGAGCTGCGCCGCCGTGATCGCTCGTGACCAAGCAGCGACCGCCCGCAACCGATCAGCCCGGTGGTCCTCGATAAGCGCCCCGGCCCGGATCACTCCGAGCGCGGGGCGCCGTCGTACGGCTGTCTAGCTTGCGGCGATGTGGTCGAGCTTGTCGGCGGCGTTGAGCAGCATCGACGCGACCTGCCGCGCCTCGGCCGCGGTCAACCGGACGCCCGGCGCCTCCATGTCGAGGACCGGCGCCTCGATGGTCGGGCCGTCCGGGTGCAGCGCCTCGGCCGCGGAGGCGCCGATCGATACCGAGAAGTAAGCGTTGCCGGCGCTGGCGGCCGGCGTGATCGTGCCGTTGACCTCGCCGAAGTCGTGGTAGCGGACCGGCTCGCCGGTGGCCGTGGACGAGTCCCACGAGCAATCTGGCCTGCTGGTGCACCACGGCGGGCACGGGTAGGCGTTCGGCGTGGGATGTTCGGTGCTGATCTGGTCGGACATGGTGCGGACCTCCTCGGGTCAGGTGAGCGGTATGTGTGCCAGCATTACTTGCGCTCCCGGGCATGTGCAGCATCCACGCGAATTCCGCCCGCGAGGCGATCGTGAAAATGTGCACGCTTCCGCTGCTGGCCGGGGAGAACGTCGGTCACGCGTTCGTGGTTCCGACGGTCGCCGCGAGCGTCGACCTCGTCGTGCACACCGACACCGACCACCGCGGGCATCGGCGGGTGCGGGAGATCGTGGGGGTGCCCGGCCGCGTCGAGGGCAGCGTCGTGGAGACTGTCGACATCTTCGCGTCGCGGGGCGGCCGGCTGGTACGGGCGGATGGGTTCCCGCCCCACCACGAACGATTCGCGCGGCTCGGCATCGACCTGGCCGCGCTGCTGCAGCAGCCGGGGGATCGCCCGCTCGGCGCGGCTGCCGGCGACGGCGGGACCTCCGGCCGGCACGGTGCTGCCGCGCCCCCCGCGAGGTCAGCTGCCGCCCCGTCGCCTACGCCGCCGGAACCGTCGGTGCCCACCCGGCCGGCGTGTCCGTCCGCCGCACGGAGGGCGAGCTGACATGGGCGCCGCGCTTGGGCTCCTGCTCGGCGTGGGCCTGCTGCTGATCTGGCGCAGCAGTCCACGTCGTCCGGCGCGTTCGACCGAGCCGAGCTCCCGGATCCGCAACCGCACCGACATGCTGCGGCAGGCGGGCCTCGCTGGCGTGTCCTCCGCTCAGCTGCTGGTCATGCAGATCGCGGCGACGCTCATCGCTGCCGTCGTCGTGCTCGTGGCGACCAAGACCGTGAGCATCGCCCTGTGTTTCGGTCTGATGGCATTCTTCGGCCCCTGGTTGATCGTCGTTCGGCTGCGCAACAAGCGGTCGGTCGAGTTGCGCGAGGTATGGCCCGAGGTCGTCGACAACCTCAGCTCCGCCGTACGAGCGGGGCTGTCGTTGCCAGAGGCACTGTCGGCCCTGGGTACCCGCGGGCCCGAGCAGCTGCGGCCCGGGTTCGCCCGTTTCGGCGCGGATTACCGGGCAAACGGGCGGTTCATCGACTGCCTCGAGGGGCTGAAGGATTCACTCGCCGACCCGGTGGCCGACCGCATCTGCGAGACCATGCGGGTGGCTCGGGAGGTCGGTGGCACCGACCTCGGGCAGGTGCTCCGGACGCTGTCGGCGTTCCTGCGCGAGGATGCGCGGAGCGCCGAACTGGAGACCCGACAGGGCTGGACGATCAACGCGGCTCGGCTCGCCGTCGCCGCGCCGTGGTTGGTGCTGCTGCTGCTCGGCACCCAGTCGACGACACTTCGGGCGTACGACACCCCCACCGGCACCGTGGTCCTGGTCGGCGGCGGTGCGGTGTGTCTGGTCGCCTACCGCGTGATGCTCCGGATCGGACGGCTGCCCGAGGAACGCCGGGTGCTGCGATGAGCCCATTCCTCGCCGGCGGCCTGCTTGGTCTGCTCGCCGTATCGGGTCTGCTGCTCGCCGTCGGAGCGTCGCCGCCGATGCGGGCCATCCGGCTCGACGACCGGCTCGCGCCGTACCTGCGGGACAACCCGCGCCCCTCCCGCCTGCTAGCCGACGAGACCCGCCCGACGGTGGGCCTGCTCGCCCCGATGCGGCGGCTGCTCGGTCCGGTGCTCGGCGAAGCGACCCGGCTGGTGGACAAGGTGCTAGGGGGCCGCCGCTCGGTGCGCCGGCGACTCGATGCTCTCGGCGCGGGCACGTCGGTCGAGGACCTCCGGATCGAGCAGGTGTTGTGGGGCTCGGTCGGCGTCGGCGCGGGCGTCCTCGTCACGCTGTCCTTCTCGGTCGCCGCGGGCCGGCTGAATGCGCTGACGGCGTTGCTGTTCTGCCTCGGTGGCGGCGTGGGCGGCGTTCTGACTCGGGACTGGTGGCTCACCAACGAGGTACGCCGGCGAGAGACGGCCATCGAGACCGAATTCCCCGTGGTGGCCGAGTTGTTGGCTCTCGCAGTAACCGCCGGGGAGGGCCCGATCGGCGCGATCGAGCGGGTCTGCCGGATGACCGGCGGCGCGCTCGCGACCGATCTGTCCGACGCGCTCGCGCGGTCCCGGGCCGGGGAACCGTTGACCGACGCATTGCAAGGCGTCGCGGACCGGACCCGGGTCGAGGCGCTCGCGCGCTTCATCGACGGGCTGATCGTCGCCATCGAACGCGGTACCCCGCTCGCGGACGTGCTGCGCGCGCAGGCTGCCGATGTACGCGAGGCGGGCAAGCGTGCGCTTTTGGAAGCCGGCGGCCGCAAGGAGATCGGCATGATGGTGCCGGTCGTCTTCCTGGTCCTGCCGGTCACCGTCGTATTTGCGCTGTATCCGGGATTCATCAGCATCGTGCAGCTTGCGCGATGACGGAAGGGAAGGTGCTATGAGGCCACAAGACCTGCTGTGGAGGGCGATGAGCTGTGCCGCGGCCGCGATCGGCCGAGTCCGTGCTCGTGGCAGCGAACGCGGTGATGTGCCGGGCTGGGTGATGGTCACGCTCATGTCGGCGATCCTCGTCGTTGCGATCCTGGTCCCGTTCAAGAGCCAGGTCGTGCCGGCGATTCAGCAAGCCGTCGACAAGGTGATCAACGCGGGCTGACGTG
>JBPCOR010000391.1:0-2990 GCA_051000035.1 Mycobacteriales bacterium
TCATCACCCCGGTGCCCGGCGGAGTTGGACCGATGACGATCGCCGTGCTGCTGGAACAGACCGTCGACGCCGCTGCACGCCAACTCCGCGTCGATCCAGTGCCGGCCGTTTCCTAGACTCCGGCGAGCCGCCCCACCGTGATCCTGTGGGTTGACTGGCCGGGCTGACCAGCTCGAACCCCCTCCCGCGGAGCCTGGCCGTCAGTGGAAGAAATGCCGAATGCCGGTCAGGTACATCGTCACACCCGCTGCCCGCGCGGCGGCGATCGTCAGACCGTCGCGCACCGAGCCTCCGGGCTGGACGATCGCCCGTACGCCGGCGTCGAGCAGCGCCTGCGCGGCGTCGGGGAAGGGGAAGTACGCGTCGCTCGCGGCCACGCTCCCCCGCGCCCGGTCACCCGCGCGGGCGAGAGCCAGCCTGGCGGCGTCGACACGATTGACCTGGCCCATCCCGGCGCCGACGGTGGCCCGGTCACGCACCAGCAGGATCGCGTTGGATTTCACCGATCGCACTGCCCGCCAGGCGAAGGCGAGGTCGGCGAGCGTCGGGTCGTCGACCGCGTCGCCGGACACCAGCTGCCAGTTCGCCGGGTCGTCACCGGCCGCGTCGATCGCGTCGGCGGTCTGGGCGAGCATGCCGCCGGTCACCTGCCGCAGCTCGACCTGCCGCCGGGCCGGCGCATCGCATCGCAGGACGCGCAGATTCTTCTTACGTATCAGCACTTGCAGGGCGTGCTCGTCGTACGCCGGCGCCACGACGACCTCGGTGAAGATGTCGGCGAGCTGGTCGGCGAGAGCGCGCGTCACCGGCCGGTTGGCCGCGACGACGCCGCCGAAGGCCGACGCCGGATCGCAGGCGTGCGCCTTGCGGTGCGCCTCCGCGACGTCGACCCCTAGCGCGATGCCGCAGGGGTTGGCGTGCTTGATGATCGCGACGCAGGGCGGCCCGAAGTCCGACGCCGCCCGGCGGGCGGCATCGGTGTCGACGTAGTTGTTGTAGGACATCGCCTTGCCGTGCAGTTGCTCGGCCTGCGCCAGGCCAGGGGCTGCGTCCCGGTCGAGGTAGAGCGCGGCCTGCTGGTGCGGGTTCTCGCCGTAGCGCAGGATGTCCGCCCGCTGCAGGGCGATCCCGGCGAACGGCGGGAAGTCGTCGGGCCGGGCGAACCACGACGCGACGGCCACGTCGTAGGCCGCGGTGTGCGCGAATGCCCGGGCGGCCAGCGCCCGGCGGGCAGCGAGGTCGTAGCCACCGGCCCGGACTGCGGCGAGCAGGTCGTCGTAGTCCGCGGGGTCGGTCACGACCGCGACGCTGGGGTGGTTCTTGGCCCCAGCGCGGACCATCGCCGGCCCGCCGACGTCGATCTGCTCGATCACACCGTCGTCGTCCGCCCCCGCCGCGACCGTCTCGCGGAAGGGATAGAGGTTGGAAACGAGCAGGTCGAACGGCTCGACCCCGAGATCGGCGAGCGCCGCCAGGTGCGCGGGCCGGCGGGAATCGGCGAGCAGTCCCGCGTGTACCCCGGGATGCAGCGTCTTGACCCGGCCGTCGAGCACCTCGGGAAAGCCGGTGACGTCCTGCACCGCTGTCACCGGCACGCCGGCATCGGCGATCAGTCTCGCCGTCGAGCCCGTCGATACGATCCGCACGCCGGCGTCGTGCAGGCCGCGGGCGAGATCGGTGAGGCCAGTCTTGTCGTGGACGCTGACGAGGGCGCGACGGATCGGCCGCCGTAGCGGCGATCCCGTTGCCGGGCCGGTGTTTTCGTGGTCGCTCTCGTGGTCGCTCACGGGATGCTCACCTTCCGGCCGGTGACGGTCCAGCCGAGCCGGCACATCCGGTCGACGGTGTCGACCAGCAGGGCCCGCTCGGCCACCTTGATGCGTTCGTGCAGAGTCTCCTCGTCGTCGCCCGGCTCGACGGCAACGCCCACCTGCGCCACGATCGGCCCGTCGTCGACGCCGGCGCCGACGAGGAAGAGCGAGCAGCCGGTCACCGTGACGCCGTGGTTCAGGGCGTCCCGGGGGGCATGCATGCCCGGGAAGACCGGCAGCAGCGCCGGATGGCTGTTGATGATCCGGTCGGCGAAGCGTTCCTGCACGGCGACCCCAACAAGCTTCATGAAGCCGGCCAGCACGATCAGGTCGGGCCGGTGGGCCTGCAGGTCAGCGGCCAGCGCCGCGTCCCAGTCGGCGCGCGATTGAGGCCCGGCTACCGGCCGGATGAACGTCGGAACGTCGTGGCGGTGGGCCCGGTCCAGCCCCCCGGCGACCGACCGGTCGGCACCGACGGCGACGACGCGCGCCGGGTAGCCGGGGTGCACCGAGGCGTCGAGCAGCGCCTGCAACAGCGTGCCCGCCCCGGACACCAGCACGACGATCCTGGCGTCGGCGAACGGCCCACTGCGGCGGGCCACGTCGGCGGGCACGGTGCAGACGATAGCCAACACCGCCAGGACGGCTCGATCCCCAGCTCATGCCGCTGGTTGGCAGGCGAGCGGATCGGTGGGGGTGCCATCTTGCACATCGGGGGTGCGCAGCTCGCCATCGCCGATGCCCGTTCCGCACATCGTTCGTCGCGGCGGTCGCTGCGGCGACCGTGGCGGCAAACGACCCCCGTGCGGCGGTCCGTGCGTTGACCGCCGCCGCGCCGTCGCCAACGTCGGTGGTCGGTACCGCATGCGTACCTGGGGCGGTGCCCGATCAGCCGGGGTCGGCCGGGGCGTCGGCGTCGGCCGGGTCGGCCGGGTCGGCCGGGTCCTCCGGGTCGTCGGGGTCGGCCGGGTTGCCGGGGTCGGCCGGGTTGCCGGGGTCGGCCTGGTCGGCCGGGTCCGCCGGTTCGGGACCGGCGTCGGTCTCGCTGGGGTCGGCCACCGCATCGCCGGCTGGCAGCCGGGCCCGCTCGGACATCCAGCCCGCCGGTGCGGTCACCGCTCGCACCACGACCTGGCGGGCCAGCCGGCTGGCGCGTTCGGCCGGTGACCAGTGCGCAAT
>JBPCOR010000038.1:0-5727 GCA_051000035.1 Mycobacteriales bacterium
CCTGGGTCCCCTCGGCCAGGAATGCTTCCGTCGTATCGCGGCCGGCCCGCCTGGTGGGCTTGCGGGCGGCCGCGATGCGTGGGGTGCGCTCGGTGGCGGGATCGGCGGGTCGGGGGCGGGCCACCCGCCGGTCAGGCAGCGGTGCTGCTCTCGCCCGTGCTGGTCCCCGCCGGGCTTGACGGCAGCGCTGCGCGCGCCGCCTCCACGAGTGCGCCGAAGGCGACGTCGTCGGTCACGGCGAGATCGGCGAGCACCTTGCGGTCGACCTCGATCTCAGCGGCCTTCAGGCCCTGGATGAACCGGTTGTACGTCATCCCGTGAGCACGGGTCCCGGCGTTGATGCGGACGATCCACAGCCTGCGGAAATCGCCCTTCCTGGCCCGCCGGTCGCGGTAGGCGTAGGTCTGGGAGTGGAGCAGCTGCTCCTTGGCCTTGCGATAGAGCCGGGATCGCTGACCGCGGTAGCCGCTCGCGGCTTCCAGGGTGCTACGGCGCTTCTTGTGGGCGTTGACCGCCCGCTTCACGCGTGCCACGGGTGCACCTGTTTTCTTCTCGATGGTCGTTCGTTCGGTCAGAGCATCAGTTTCTGGTGGTCGGACTCCGCGTCCCTGCCGGTGCGGGTCAGCGCCCGAGCAGTCGGCGCACCCGCTTGGTGTCGCTGGGAGCGATCGCCTCGGTGCCGGTGAGCCGCCGGGTGTGACGACTGGATTTCTTCTCCAGCTTGTGCCGCAGGCCAGCCTGCTGCCGGCGCAGCTTGCCGCTGCCGGTGATGCGCACCCGCTTGTGGATGCCGCTGTGGGGCTTGTTCTTGGGCATGACCCTGCTCTCTGCTCGGTTCGGTGTCGTGCGTGCCCGGTGCGGGCGCGATGGCTAGGAGCGTTCCTGCGCCGGCTCGGCGCGCTGCCGCGCCGGCTTCGCTCGGTGCGGCGCCATCACCATGATCATGGTGCGGCCGTCCTGCTTGGGCGCCGACTCGACGTCGCCGAGCTCACTGACATCCTCTGCCAGCCTTTTCAGCAGCCGGTAGCCGAGCTCGGGCCGGGACTGCTCCCGGCCGCGGAACATGATCGTGATCTTGACCTTGTCGCCGGCCTTGAGGAATCGCTCCACGTGACCGCGCTTGGTGGCGTAGTCGTGCGGGTCGATCTTCGGACGCAGCTTCATCTCCTTGATGACGGTCAGGGTCTGGTTGCGTCGTGCATCGCGAGCCTTCTGCGCGCTCTCGTACTTGAACTTGCCGTAGTCCATGAGCTTGCAGACCGGCGGCCGGGCCATCGGCGCGACCTCGACGAGGTCGAGATCACCCTCACGGGCCAGGCGCAGCGCGTCCTCGATGCGGACGATGCCGACCTGCTCACCCTCGGGCCCGACGAGCCGGACCTCGGGAACACGGATGCGGTCATTGATGCGGGGCTCGACGCTCATGCCGCACGCTCCGTGGCTGCCGGGCCGCTGGAAGCGGCCGGTGCGTCGGTGTGCGGGCGGGCGGGAACGACTGTCGAAGCTTTGATGGGCCCTCCTTGACGAAACGGACCGGAACGCGACCGCAGGAGGCGAGCCCTCGCAGGAACAGTCGCCGAAGGCGCTGTGCATGCCGGGACCCGGTCGCCGTAAGCCACGCGGGTGGAAGCAGCTGGTGCTCCGCTTTGCACTTCGGGGACACCGACTGCTGGAGCCGAGCCGTTATCGCACCGAAGGGGCACGCTCAGGGTATCAGCCGGCGTCCTACGCCGTCAGCCGTCGACCACGGCTCGCTCGTGCAGGTCCCGAAGGCCGCGCATCGCCGCGACCGCGCGATCGCCGTCGGTCAGCTGCAGCGCCATCATCGACAGCAGATCGCCGTCGACGAGTTCTAGCGCCGCCCAGGCCGACTTCGCCGGGAAGACCACCGCGTCGACCACCTCCCAGGGCAGGTCATGGGAGCCGAAGATGTTTCGCACCCAGACGCCGCGGGTGTCGGCCCGGACCTGCGGCCGGGCGAAGACCATGATGCCCGCCGCGATGCATACTCCGATGGCGAAGACGGCGGCCTGATCACTCACCCGGAAGGACTGGCCGTCGCTGATTCTCCGCAGCAGCACTGCCGACGCGGTGAACCCGGCGAGGAAGACGATCGAGACTCCGATGCACCAGCGCCGCAGCCGCCACGGCCGCACCAGGACGACTGGTTCGGTTATCGAGCCGCCAGCGGGTGTCACCGGACCAGTGTGAACCACCCGCCGGCGCCCTGCGTCGGGCCGCCCCGGCCGGCTCTGATGGCAACCCGCAGGGGACTCCCGTTGCAACCTGCAGTCGACTCCCATGGCAACCTTCAGTCGGCTCCCATGGCAACCTTCAGTCGGCTCCCGTTGCAACCTTCAGTCGACGATCTTGCCGATGGCCAGCTCGAGGATCGCGAATGCGCCCGCTGCCTTCAGGGCCGGGATCAGCTCGTTGATGCCGTCCTTGGGCACGACGGCCTCGACCGCGGACTGCTTGCCGGAGGCGAGCGTCATCAGGGTTGGCGATCCCGCCGAGGGCATGATCGCCAGGACGCGGGGCAGATCCTCCTGACCGACATTGAGCTTGAGCAGCACCTGTCCCCGCGCCCGGATCGCCGAGCGCAGCAGCAGCGCCACATCGTCCATCGCGACGCGTTTGTCCGCGTCGGCATAGGACGCCCTGTTGGCGACCAGCTCGGTGTAGCTGGTCAGCACCGTCTCGATGATCGACAGGCCGGCCCGGCGCAGCGACGACCCGGTCTCGGTGACGTCGACGATCGCATCGACGATGTCGGGGACCTTGGCCTCGGTGGCGCCGTACGACGGGACGATCACGGCCGATACGCCGGCCCGGTCGAAGAACTCGGTGGTCAGCCGCGGGTATTCGGTGGACACGCGGACGCCGTCGCAGAGGTCGGCGACGCGACGGATCCCGGCCGACTGCGGCACGGCGAGCACGATCCGCACCGGGTTGCCGGTGGCCCGGCTGTACTGCAGCTCGCCGAGGCTCTCGACGTCCGAGCCGGTCTCGGCGATCCAGTCGCGGCCGGTGATCCCGAAGTCGAAGAGCCCCTGCTCGACGTACACCGGTATTTCCTGCGGGCGCAGGAACCGGACCCGGTCGATGCGCGGGTCGTCGATCGAGGCGTGGTAGTCGCGGTCGCTCCCGCGCCGGACGGCGAGATCGGCCGCGGTGAACAGGTCGAGGGTCGCCGCTTCCAGCGAGCCCTTCGGGAGCACGAGTGAGAGCACGGCCGCGAGCCTATGCGACGCATGCCGCCGCCGTGCTGGCCGAACCCGACGACGTTCGCCCAGCCGAAGGTCCCGCTCACTTCGCCCCAGCTGCCGGCAGGTAGCCGTTCGTGTAGGCACCGGTGGCATCGACCGGCGCGGTGATCAGGCCGGCGGTCCGCATGAAGGTCGCCATCGCCCGCCAGGTCGCGGGGTCGTTGTGGCCGGGTCGGGTGCCCGCCGTGGACAGCAGCGGCGCCGTGGCCCGAAGTATGGCCAGCGCCGTCGCCGTCTGGTCGGAGCCGGCCAGGCCCGGCACGTATTTCTGCGAGATGCTGACGGCGTCCTGCGGGTGATCGATGGCGTACTGCTGACCGCGCAGCGTCGCTGCCACGAACCTCTTGATTACGGTCGGCTCGCTGCGCAGCGTCGACCGCAGCGCGCCCAGCCCCACCCCGACAAGTGGCGCCGGTTGCTGCCTGCTGCCGATCGGGATGGCCGTGACCGGGTTGCCGGACCGGGCGAACTGCACGGCCTCGTTGTTGACGTAGCCCATCACGGCGTCGACGTGTCCGGCCGCGAGCGCTGCCTGCTGGGTGAAGCCGATGTACTTCACGGAGGTATCCTTTGTGGACAGTGCGGCGCCGCGCAGCAGCGCGCGCAGGCCGTAGTAGGTCTCCCCGAACGGACCCGGAATACCGACCGTGCGGCCCCGCAGATCCGCGGCCGTGCGGATCGGCGAGCCCTTCGGCACCAGCAGAACGACCGGATAGGTCTGGTAGAGCGTGCCGATGTCGACGACCGGCACGGAGGTCGAGCGGGCCTGCAGCATCTCGTCGCCGCCGGCCTCGATGACGTCCTCCTGGCCGGCCCGCAGCGCCCCGAATTCCGACTCCGCGGCGCCGTGGTGGCGCAGGGTCACGGCCAAGCCGGCGTCGCGGTAGTAACCCTTGGCCGCGGCGACGTAGAACGGCGCGAACTGGATATTCGGTGTGTAGGTGAGCCCCACCGTCAGCCTGTGCGCACCCGCGGCGCCCGGAGTGGACCCGCCGGAGGCGCCGCCGCAGGCCGAGGTGACGAGCGCGGCCGCGGCGAGCAGCCCGGCCGCGATCCGGCGGCGGGTCCTGGCGCCACTCCGCCGTCGATCAGGATTCGCTCGAGCAGCCGAATCGCACCGTAGAGGACGGCAGCCAGCAGGCCGAGCATGAGCAGGGTGGCAAAGAGCCCGGTGGTGTCGGCGGCCTGGCGCTGCACCGAGAGCAGCTCGCCGAGGCCGTTGCCGCCCATCACGAATTCGCCGACGACCGCGCCGGTGATCGACAGGGTGAGGCCGTTGCGGACGCCGGCCAGGGTGCTGGCCAGCGCCAGGGGGGCCTCGATGTGGATGAACAGGCGGCCGCGATCGGCGCCGTCGACCCGCGCGGCGTCGAGCACGTCGGGATCGAGCAGTCGCAGGCCGACGGTCGTCGCGATGAACACCGGGAAGAACACCAGCAGGGCGCAGAGGACGGCGATCGGCAGCACCCCGTAGCCCAGCCACAGGGCGAGCAGCGGAGCGAGTGCGACCGCCGGAAGTGCCTGCGAGGCAGCAAGATACGGCTCGAGCGCCGCTGCCGCGATCGCGCTGTGCGCGACCAGGTAGGCCAGCGGCAGCGCGACGGCGAGACCCAGACCGCTGCCCGCGGCGGCCTCGGCCAGCGTGCGGCCCGCGTAGTCGAGCAACCCGCCGTGGACCACGCTGTCGGCGAACTGCCGCACGACGTGACCGGGGCCGGGCAGGAAGAACGCCGACACGACGCCGGACCGCGTCAGCGCCTCCCACAGGGCCAGCACCACGACGCCGACCACGGCCGGCGGAGCGATCGCCCGCCCGACCCGCCCGCGCGGTCCGAGCCCGCCGTAGACATGTCCGCTCACGTGCTCGGTGCCTCCCGTCCGTGCCCACCCGCGCCTGTCGCGCCGGGACGCGTCGAACCCGCGGCCGGGGCCTGGGCAAACCGGGAGGACGACGCGGGCGAGCCGGCACAGAGTCCGCACGGCAAAGCAGCCGCCCGGACGCCGGAAACGCCCGCGCGCTGCCTCCCATCCGGACTCTCACCGTCGGTGCCGGAATTTCACCGGCTCCACCGGACACCGCCTGTGCGACGGCGTACGGGTCGCGGACTGTCACCGCCGGTTCGGATTTTCACCGACCCCGGAGCGCGCGAACTTGCACGTCGCTTCCGAGTGTGACACCCACGCGATACGGGCGCGACCGTGGGTCGGCGAATGTGCCAGGCTCGGGGGTGTGACGGAGATGGTCGCGCTGTACGACCCGGCCGATCCGGACGGTCGGGTGCTCGGCCGGGCGCCCCGAAGCGACGTGCGCGCCGGCAACCTCCCGCACGCCGGCACCGGTGTGCTGGTCCGCGATTCCGCCGGCCGCGTCTACGTGCACCGCCGCGCCGACACCAAGGACGTCTTCCCCGGCCTGCACGACTGCTTCGCCGGCGGCGTGGTCGGGGCCGGCGAGGTC
>JBPCOR010000071.1:0-4241 GCA_051000035.1 Mycobacteriales bacterium
CTGCACTACGTGCCCGGCGACCCCGGGCGGGCCTACGTCGGTGGCGACGCGCCCACCCGCCGGCTGGACGCCGTCGTCGGCGGCGCGGAGGTCGTCCTGCTCCTGCTCATCGTCGGGATCGGCGCGACGGCCGTCCGTATCGTGCGGCGCCGCCGCGCGTCGCGGCGTCGGGCGGTGCGCGCGACCGCGACCCGGGTGCGGGTCCGGGTCGGCCTGATCACCCGGATGTGGCTCGCGATCGCCGATGACCGCGGCGAGCTGTGGCTGCCGGTCTACTGGGAGCCGGTGCTCTGCGACGTTCTGGCCGACGCCCCGTGCACGCTGCGGGGCGCGGCGGCGGCAGGTCTGACCGTGGTGGAGATCGACGGGCAGGCCATCTGGGCATCGGGGCCGGCGCGCCGGCGGGTCCCGAAGGGTGGCCACACCGCGGCCGGCGGCCGCTGGTCGAAGAATGCCCTGGCCCGGCGCGCCCGGGAGGGCTTCGTCCCGCACCAGCCCATCTCGTTACGTTGCCAGGCCCGCCACGATGTGCTGCTGGTGCTCGCGGCGCCGGTGCTGGGGCTGCTCTGGGCGTACCTGGAGAATCTCGGCCCGGCCGGTTTCGGGATCGCGACCGTCGTGCTGGCGGGAGTGCTGTTCTGGGCGCCGGCGATGTGGGGCTCGGACCCGAGCTGACCGGCAGCTCGTCCGTGCCCCCTACTTGTCGAGCAGACCGAGCAGGCCGGTGCCCTGCGCGGTGCGCAGCCGGGCGGCATTGGTCAACGGCGCGAGCGGACTGGTGTCCGGTGTACCGCCGCGGGCCAGGTGCTCGGCCTGCGCGGTCAGCAGCTCCGCGACACCCCGCGCCCGCGGGTCGCGGGCGGCCGGCAAGGCCGCCAAGATGACCGCCAGCTCGTCCGGCGGGACCGCCCGCTTCACGTAGGTCGACCGCACCATCAGTGGCAGGTATGCACGCGCTCCGCCGGCCGCGCCCTGCACGGCGAGCAGCGCCATCCCGGCGTGGTTGGCGCGCAGCGCCACCGAGCGGGCACCGGCGATGTCGATCCGCCGGGTGCGCAGCAGGCTCCGGTAGGTGATCATCGTGCCCACCACATCGGTCGGCGGCCGGACCGTCGCCAGCAGCGCACCGCCGATGGCCAAGACTAGGAACACGACGGCGATGACCGGGCCGGGCTCGGGCTGGGTGACAGCACCCCACCCGCACAAGGCGGCGACCACGACCACGGTCCCCCATACCCATGGCCGGGAGATCGGGCGCGGGAACGTGACGCGCCCGGCGCGGTCCGGTCCGGTCATCGTCTCACCGTACGCAGTCGGCGATGCGGGCCCGGAGCGTGGCAGCCGAGATCGGCGTGACCGGGACGGGCTCCCCGGTGCCGAACTCCGCCTCGGTCAGGTGCAGACCGCCGGGTCCGGCGAAGACACCGAACATCGGCGGGTGCTCCGCCGCCTTGCGCAACCGGCGGACGACGAATTCACCGAACGAGGTGGCCTCGCCGAGGCGCTCCAGCATGGCCGGCGGCGTGTCACCGGCGGCGGCCGTGGCGGCATCGATGCGCTCGGTCGTGCCGTCCTCGCCCTCGATGCCGGTCGGGTTGAGGTATCGCGCGACGGTGTCGGGGAGTACGCCGGATTCCAGCAGCCGGAAATGGTGCAGCCCGCTGGACTCGACGAGCTCTTCCAGGACGATCTCGCCGTTGACCTGATAGAAGTAGCAGCAGTCGTCGGCGCCGTCGAAGCTGCGCTGGGCGATCACGGCCCTGAACGCGCCGGAGCGCATCTGCAGAATCCGTTCGACGGCCTGGTTGAGGCCGACCTCGAGCTTCGCGTCCATGGTGCCGGACGCGCGCATCCGGGCGAGGACGTCGTCCTCGGGCGGCTGGACCATCCCGCGGGCGATCAGGCCGCGCAGCGCGACGAACATCGCGAGCCGCCGATCGTCCTCGCCGAGCTCGCTGAGGTACGGGTAGAAGACCAGGGTGTCCTCGGCCCCGTCGAAGACGGCGAGCTCTTCGTCGGTGAGATCGAGCAGCGCCACGCTGGGGACGTCGGGCTCGGCAGTCATCGCCTCGGTCTGGGTCATGTCCGCACGCTCCCGTCTCGATACGTTCGGGCCCCCGGCCGTGGCGGCTCAGAGGTGGGCCTACAGGTGGGAGAGGAAGTGCCCGACACTCTTCACCCCGCTGGAGACGGCATGGCCGACGTCGCCCGCACCCTGGATCACGGTCGAGCCGACGTCCTTGACGGCAGTCACGGCGTCACTGCCGAGCGTCGAGACGGTGTTGCCGACCCATTTCGCGCCCGTCTCGATCGCGTGCCCGATGGCCTGGCGGTTCTTGTAGATGAGGTTACCGGCGGAGTAGAGGCCGTAGGCAATGACGGCTCCACCCGCGACCGTCAGGCCGACCGGGTTGCTGACACCGAGCAGGATCGCGCCGGCGCCGAGCGCACCGGCGCCGCCCATCACCCGGGTCGCGACGCCGTGCAGTCCGGTGTCGCCGCCGCCGGTGATGGCGTCCATGCCCCCGGTCAGCACGGTCAGCGGCAGGAACGCCTTGCCGGCGATGTTCTTGAAGCCGTTGATGCTCCCGAGCGCACCCTCGGAGATCCCACCCTGGCCCAACAGGCGGCCGCCCAGTCCCAGCGCCTTGGTCATGGTCGGGCCGAGCTCCGGGCTGCCGAGCTTGAGCTGCTCGAGCGCCTTCGCGCCGCCGGTCAGCGTCCTGCCGATGCCCTCGAGGCTGGCCGCCTCGCCGGTCGCGACGTAGTTGACGGCTTGGATCATCGCGATCCGGCTGCTGGTCAGCCAGGTCACCAGGTTCTTGAGGTTCTTGAAGCCCTTCACGCCCTTCAGGCCGGCCCGGAAGATGTCGATGAAGCCTTTGCCCGTCGGGCCCAGCGCGGCGCCGACCGCATTCAACGCGTTCTCGGCGATGTCCTTCGGGTTGGTGCCGTGGTGGCCACTGTCCAGGGCGCCGGCGAAGGTGTGCGCGCCGCCGCGGTACCTCGTCAGCAGGTCCTCGTACTGCGACTGCAACTGGGGCCGCAGGCCGTTCACGCCGGCGTAGGGATCCGGCGGCGGCGCGGATCCGGCGGGTGGCGCGGGCGCGTTGGCCGCCGCTGTGGCCTGCCTGGCCGCCGACGCCTGCGCCGAGTGCATCGCGCCGGCGTACCTGCGGTTCAGCTCGTCGATGCCCGAGTTGACCTCCTCGACGACCCCGCCGAAGGTCTTGGTCGCGGTGGCGACCTGGCCGAGGGTGGACCCCGAGGAGGCCGTCAGGCCGCGGATCTTGCCGCTGGCGGCGACGAAGGCCAGGCTGGCCGCGCTGTTGCGCCAGGCGGTCGCCGCCTGCGACGTGCTGGAGCCGATGCCGGTGGCCCCGGAGCCGAAGGTGCCGGCCGCGGTCGACAGCTTGGCGGCCGCGCCCTTCGGGGTGCCGGCGTCGGCCGGCAACAGGGCGAACAGGTCACCGCCGCCACCGCCGTCGGGCATCGGGGCCAGGCTCATGGCGCCTCCGCGTGGGCGAGTGCGTCGGCGGTGCTCACTGCCGCGACCACGCTCATTGCGCGACCGCCCGGCCGCCTGTCCCCCGCGCGGCCGACGCGACGTTACGGTCGGTCTGCTGGTAGACCGCTGCCGCGGCCGTGACGTTGCGGCCCAGCAGGCCGACCGCGGTGCCGAGACCTGTCGCCATCGCCGCCCAGTACGCCGCGGCGTTGTCCGCCGCGCCGGCGGCACTCGGCTCGCCGGCCGCCGCCGCGATGTCGGAGAACAAAGTCTGCAAGTGTGGGCCCAGGTCGGCGAGCGGCGGACCATGGCCCGCCAACGCAGTGCCCGCCGCGGTGAGGCTTGCCGGATCAACGTCCGTCATGTCTGAATCACCCCTTATCAGATTATTCAGCATACTAAGCGGCTTGCGGCCGCCATTTCAAGCCCTGCGACTCACGTTCTGCGACCCGATCGGCTCCTCGTCGCATCCAGCCGGGTGGCCATCGGCGCCCGCGCAGCGGACTGGGATCGGCACGTCGGGTCGCGAACTCCGGACCGGCCGCACCGAATGGTGTACAAGTCAATCGTGATCACGACCAGGGACGGGAGAACCATGAGCGACGAGGCCGGGACGGGTATCGCCGGCAAGCTGGCCGGGGTGATCAGCGAGATCGTGGGCTCGGTGCCGATCCGGATCCGGGCGTGGGACGGGAGCGAGGCAGGCCCGGCCGGCCCCCCGACGGTCGTCATC
>JBPCOR010000166.1:0-3852 GCA_051000035.1 Mycobacteriales bacterium
CCGCGAACGCTGCCGACGTCGGCGGCTCCGGCCGGCCCGAGCGGGCTGCCGCCCACGACGCCGCCCACGACGCCGTGGACGGCGACGCCGACACCACGGCACCTGACGACCTGCGGGAGGGCAGCCATCACGATCGGTGGGGCGACGAGCCGTCCGCGCCGTGGCAGCCCTCGGTGGACGAGCGAGACTCCGCCGACCCGTCCTACGATGACGAGCCGTACGGCGAGCGGTCCCACGACGGCCGGGACGACGTGGCTCCGCCCACCGAGGGGTCGGACGTCGGTTGGGACGCACCCCAGAGCGTGCCGTCCGAGCAGGAGCAGCAGGAGCGGGGCGGCCCAGCATGGCCGGCGCCGGCGCACGACTGGTCCGCGTCGGATCAGTCGGTCGGAGCCGGGGCACAGTCCGAGCAGGTGTCGCGCAATCAGGGTGAGCCGGCGGCTGGCTGGAGCCGCCCGGACGGTGACGGGACCGGTACGGCCCGGCCCGGCGAAGTCCAGTCGCAGCCGCCATGGAACCAGCCGCCCGACCGGCCCGCACCATGGCAGTCCGAGGCGCCGCCGGTCGATCGTCGGGCCGCAGATCGATCGACGGGACTGCCCGGCGCGGATGCCCCGGCGGGCCACCAGCAGCCCGGTGGTCACCAGCCGGAAGGTCCGCCGCCATCCGAGCGGCCGGATCTTGGTTGGGCGGCGGCCGAAGCACCGCCCGGTCTGCCGCAGCGGCCGGCCGACGTACCGGCACCGACCCACCAGCGGGAGCCGACCCAGCAGCAGGCGCCGACCCACCATCAGGCGCCGCCGTTTCATCAGGCGCCGCCGACCCAGCAGCCACCGACCCAGCGGCAAGCACAGGGCCATCATCCGTTGCAGGGTCACGCCGCCCAGCCGGGATTCCCGCCCGGGCAGCGGGGACGGCTGACAACGGCGCGGGGCCCGGGACCGCAGGTCACGGTCGACGACCTCACCCCGCAGTCGCTGATCCGGGCCAAGAGGTCCCCGACGCCGGAGGGCGGATGGCGGCGCGCGGTCTACGCGATATCGGCGCACGCGGTCAATCCCGGGCAGAGCCGGCAGCAGGTCGAGCGGCAGGAACTGATCCGGCGCGCGACCGCTCCGGTGCACGGGTGCCATCGCATCGCCGTCATCAGCCTCAAGGGCGGTGTCGGCAAGACGACGATGACCATCTGCTTCGGTGCGACCCTCGCATCGCTTCGTGGCGACCGTGTCATCGCCGTGGATGCCAACCCCGATCGTGGCACCCTGTCGGGCAAGATCCCGCTACAGACGACGGCGACGGTGCGTAACCTGCTCAACGACGTCGGGCACATCGAGCGGTATTCCGATGTACGCCGCTTCACCTCGCAGTCCTCAGACCGGCTGGAGGTGCTCGCCTCCGAGAGCGACCCGTCGGTGTCGCAGGCATTCAGCGAGCAGGACTACCGGACGGTTGCCGGGGTGCTCGAGCGCTTCTACAACATCGTGCTCACCGACTGCGGCACCGGACTGCTGCACTCGGCGATGGCCGGCGTGCTCGCCCTGGCCCACCAGATCGTGGTGGTGAGCTCGGGGTCGGTCGACGGTGCTCGAAGCGCCAGCGCGACGATCGACTGGCTGGAGGCGCACGGCTATTCGCAGTTGGTCCGCGGCTCGGTCGCGGTGATCAACTCGGTACGCCCGAAATCCGGCGGGGTCGACATCGAGAAGCTCGAGCAGCATTTCGCCTCGCGCTGCCGTTCGGTGACGCTCATCCCCTATGACCCGCATCTGGAGGAGGGCGCGGAAGTCGACCTCGCCGAGCTGCGACCCGAGACGAGGACGGCGTTGCTGAGTCTGGCCGCCAGTATCGCCGAGGGGTTCGCACCCCAGCCGGACGACGGCGCTCGGGGGCCTCTCGACCGGCCCGACACCGCGTGGCAGGGCGGTCCGGCGCGCCCCTGAGGGTCCGCGGGCTGTGCTGCCGGGCAGCGCGAACCTGGACGGGAGAGCAGACCGGGAGGTCAGCGGGTCGCGCCCCCATCGAGGTCGTGGAGCAGGGCCATCACCTCTGACTCGAGGAACCGGCGATGGCCGCCAGGGGTCCGGATGCTGCGGATCCGGCCGGCTGAGGCCCATCGGGTGACGGTCTTGGGGTCGACCCGGAACAATGCGGCTACTTCCCCTGGCGTCATGAGTCGCTCATTGCTGTCCACGAGCCGCCTTCCCGAGCACACGCTCACCGGCGCCGTCGCCAGCCGACGGTGAGCACTCGCCGTTCGTCGCTGGACGGCTGTGACTGCGAGTGAACCACGCATCCTCGCCCGACGAGTGCGAAACTGGAAACGACGTAGCACAGGACAGCGAACCGCACCCGCGCCGGGCCGAAGACGCGCCGCCGGCCCGACCGGGAGCGCGGAAGGACGGGCATGCGAGCAGCTCTTGCCTACACGGCCCTGCGCCTCGGCTCGTTCGCGATCATCGCCGGAATCGCCTATCTGCTGGGGTTGCGGGGATTCCTGCTGGTGATAGTCGCGCTCGTCGTGAGCCTGCCGATCTCCCTCGTGCTGCTGCGCCGTCCCCGTGCGGCTATGGCCCGGCAGATCGCAGACGGGCTGGAGCGGCGTCGGCGGGATCGGGCTCGGGTGCGAGACGACCTGCGCGGCGACCAGCGCGATCAATAGCCTGCCGGTGGCTTCCTCCACCCGGAGGTGGCCGGGTCGCCGTGCAGATCGCGCCGGACCGCCCGATGATCGACCTTGCCGGACGCGAGCATCGGTAGCCGGTCGACGAACCGGACCCGCTTGGGGACCGCCGCACGGCCGGCGGCCTCGCGTACGGCCGAGTCGATCTCGGCAGCCGTCGGTGGCCGCGGCGACCCGGAGCCGCGCTCCGGCCGTTCGGCCACGATCGCCGCCGCGACCGCGCGGCCCCATTCGCGGTCGACGATGCCGACCACGCACACCGCCGCGACGCCGGGCAGAGCGGCGATCGCCCGCTCCACCAGTGCCGGTGCCACGTTGACACCGCCGGTCACCACCATGTCGTCGTGGCGGCCGAGCACGTCCAGCCGGCCGTCGGGCAGCACCTGCCCGACGTCGTCGGTGCCGAACCAGCCGGCCGCGAACGCCGCTGCCGTCGCGGCCGGATCGCGTAGATAGCCCAGGTCGAGGAGCGGGCCGCGGATCCGGATGCGGCCGACCGGGCCGGCCGTGTCGACCAGTACGCCGGCCAGCGGGCTGCCGTCGTACACGCAGCCGCCGCAGGTCTCCGACGAGCCGTACGTCCGGATGATCCGCACGCCCGCTCGGCCGGCCCGCTCGGCCAGCGATGCCGGTGTCGCCGCGGCACCCACCAGCACCGCGTCGAGCGACGCGAGCGCGTCGACCGCAGCGCCGCCCGCCCGCAGCAGGCGGTCCAGCTGGGTCGGCACCAGCGCCGTATATCGCCGGTGGCCACCGGGCATCGCTCCGGCCGCGGCGGCGAAGCGCTCGGCGGTGAACCCACCCGAGCGATCGACCGTCGTCACGGGCACGCCGGCGTCGATCGACCGCACCAGGACCTGGATGCCGGCCACGTAGTGCGCCGGCATCGCGAGCAGCCAACCGCCCGGGCCGCCGAGCCGGTCGTGCGTCGCGCGCGCCGAGTGCAGCAGGGCCCGTGCCGGCAGGAGCACGGATTTCGGCTGGCCGGTCGAGCTTGATGTCATCAGAACGACGGCGGCGTCGGCAGGCACCCCCAGCTCGGGTCGGACCGCATCGCGGACCCGGTCGGCGGCCGCGGGGCTGTCGGGCAGCGGCAGGACGGCGGGCCCGCCGACGAGCGCCCGGCGCAGCGCGGCAACGAAGGGCCGGGTGGCGCCGGCGTTGGTGCCGGT
>JBPCOR010000190.1:0-6680 GCA_051000035.1 Mycobacteriales bacterium
TGCAGCTGGTCGAGCACTGGCAGGACATCGCCGAGGACTACGCCGCCGGCCGGATCTACCTGCCCCAGGACGGCCTGCGGCGTTTCGGGGTCATCGAGAGCCAGCTCGCGGGCCGGCACGCGCCCCCGACGTTGCGGCAGCTGCTGACCTTCGAGGTGGCCCGCGCACAGGCGCTGCTGACCCGCGGCTCGGCCCTGGTCGGCGAGCTGCGCGGGCCGGCCCGGATCGCCGTGGCCGGGTTCGTCGGCGGCGGGCAGGCCGCGCTCGACGCGATCGCGCGAGCCGGGTTCGACGTCCTGCCCGGGGCGCCCAAGGCGGCGCCCACCGCCATCCTGCGAGCCAGCGCACGGGTGCTGCGCCGAGGCCGGCTATGACCGGGCTGCTATGACCGGGCTCGCCGGCACCGGACCGGGTCCGACGGCGCCGACCGTCGCCGCGGCGTACGACGCCTGCGAGGAGATCACCCGCACCCAGGCGCGCAACTTCTCCTACGGCATCAGGCTGCTGCCACCGCCGAAGCGGCGCGCGCTGTCAGCGGTTTATGCATTCGCCCGGCGTATCGACGACATCGGCGACGGGGACGCGCCGGCGCGGGACAAGGCCCGGATGCTCACCGCCGCGCGAGCTGACATCGCCCGGGTCGGGACCGACGCCACCGATCCGGTGCTGCTCGCCCTCGCCGACGCCGCCCGCCGGCTGCCCATCCCGGTCGAGGCGTTCGGTGAGCTGATCGACGGTGTCGAGGCGGACCTGCACGGCACCGAATACGAGTCGATCGAGGAGCTCGTCGACTACTGCCGCTGCGTCGCGGGCTCCATCGGGCGGCTCTCCCTCGGCGCCTTCGGCGGCAGCGCCGACCCGACCGCCTCGAGCCGGGCGAATTCGCTGGGCGTAGCCCTACAGTTGACAAACATCCTGCGCGATATCCGCGAGGACCTGCGCTCCGGCCGCACCTACCTGCCCGCAGAGGACCTGCGACGGTACGACGCCGGGCTGCGACTCACCGACGACGGCGAGATCGCCGGACCCCGCTGGCCGATGGTGCAGGTGGTGCGGTTCGAAGCCGCACGGGCGCGGGCATGGTACTCCGAAGGGCTGCGGCTGCTGCCGATGCTCGACCACCGCAGCGCGGCCTGCTGCGCCGCGATGTCCAGCATCTACCGCAGGCTGCTGGACCGCATCGCCGTTCGGCCGGATCTCGCGCTGCAGCAGCGGATGTCGCTGCCCGGCTGGGAAAAGGCCGGGGTGGCGATCAGCAGTCTCGCCGGCGCCGCGCTGCCGCACCGTCAGGCTGCGGTGGCGGTCCGATGACCGGCCCGGTCGTGTGCGTGGTCGGCGGTGGCCTGGCCGGGCTCAGCGCGGCGCTGACCGCCGCCGACGGCGGCGCCGTGGTGACCCTGCTGGAGGCACGGCCGCGGCTGGGCGGCGCGACGTTCTCCTTCGAGCGCGATGGGCTGCCGATCGACAACGGTCAGCATGTCTTCCTGCGCTGCTGCACGGCGTACCAGGACTTCCTGCGCCGGGTCGGCTCCCAGGACCGCGTGCAGATGCAGGATCGGCTGCGCATCGCCGTCGTCTCCCCCGGCGGGCGGATCGCGACGATCGGCCGCTCCGGGGCGCCCTCGCCGCTGCACCTCGCCGCGACGATCGCGCGGTATCCGCTGCTGTCCGGCTGGGAGAAGGCCGCTGCCGGGCGCGCCGTCGCGGCTCTTCGCCGGCTCGACCCGGACGACCCGCGGCTGGACGCCGAGTCACTCGGTCACTGGCTGGGCCGGCACGGGCAGTCCGATCGGGCGATCGACGCCCTGTGGGGCCTGATCAGCGTCGCCACCACAAACGTGCTGCCCGACGAGACGTCGATGCGCCTCGGCGCCACCGTGCTGCGGACCGGTCTGCTGGAGCGGGCCGACGCGGCCGACATCGGCGTACCTGCCGTCCCGCTCTCCCGGCTGCACGCCGATCCGGCCGCGACGGCGCTGACCGAGATCGGCGCGACCGTGCATACCGGTACGAGGGTCACCGGCGTACGCCGGGAGGGCGGCCGGCTTCGTGTCGAGGTGGCCGGTGCGGCCTTCCTCGCCGCCGACGCCGTGATCGTCGCCGTGCCGCACGACCGGGTGGAGGCCGTGCTGCCGCCGGGCACGATCACCGGACCGTCCCCGGCCGGGCTGGGCTTCTCGCCCATCGTCAACCTGCACGTGCTCTACGACCGGCGGGTCACCGACCTGGCGTTCGCCGCTGGCCACGATTCGCCGGTCCAGTGGGTGTTCGACCGCACCGCGAGCGCCGGCGTGACCGACGGGCAGTACCTCACGGTCTCGTTGTCGGCCGCCGAGACCTACCTGAACGAGCCGGTTGCGAGCCTGCGCGGCACCTTCGTCCCGGCCCTCGCCGACCTCTTCCCGGCCGCGCGGAGCGCGGTCCTACGGCGCTTTCTCGTCACCCGCGAACCGCACGCGACATTTCGCGGCGCCCCCTCGACGGCAAATCTTCGCAGCGGGGAATGTACCGACACACCCGGCGTGTTTGTCGCAGGGTCGTGGACCGACACCGGTTGGCCCGCGACGATGGAGGGGGCAGTCAGGAGCGGCGTCCGTGCGGCCCGGCGGGCACTGGCTTCGGTGCATCTGCGCGCCGACCGCGATCACCTCGGGGTCGACCACCTCGACGACAGAAGGGACCTGGTGACCGGATCCGACGTCGTGACCCCGCCGACCAGCCCTCCGGCGCGGCTCCCGGCCGAAGCGCGGATCACGCCATGAGCATCGAGCCGCGCGCTGTCGATTCCGGGCCCGTGCCGCAGCCGCCGAGCGTGCTGTTCTCCGGCGAGGTGGTGAGCATCCTGGATCGCTCCGCCGCACTCACCCGGCCCGCCCTGCGGGACGCCGTCGCCCGGCTCGCGCCGTCCATGCAGCGGGTCGCCGGCTACCACTTCGGCTGGCTCGCCGCGGACGGGTCGCGCTCCGCGGCCGAGGGCGGCAAGGGCTTGCGGCCGGCACTCGCCACGCTGTCGGCGCTCGCCGCCGGAGCGCCGGGCAAGACCGGCGTCCCCGGCGGCGTCGCGGTCGAACTGGTGCACGGATTCTCCTTGCTGCACGACGACCTCATGGACGGCGACGAGGAGCGGCACCACCGGCCGACGGCCTGGACGGTGTTCGGCTCCGCTGCCGCGATCCTGGGCGGTGTCGCCCTGCTGACCCGCGCCGAGCAGATCCTGCTCGATCTCCATACGCCCGCCGGCGCCGACGCGGCACGGATGCTCACCGACGCCACCGCGCGGCTGGTGACCGGGCAGACCGACGACCTGGAGTTCGAGACCCGCGCCGACGTAGCTCTGGACGAGTGCGTGGCGATGGCCGGCAACAAGACGGCGGCGTTGTTCTCCTGCGCCGCCGGCATCGGGGCCGTGCTCGGCGAGGCGCCGGACTCCCTCGTCGCCGCACTCTGCGACTACGGCGAGCACCTGGGCCTCGCGTTCCAGCTGGTCGATGACCTGCTCGGCATCTGGGGCGCGCCGGCGGTCACCGGCAAGCCCGTGCTGGCCGACCTGCGGGCCGGGAAGAAATCGCTGCCCATCGTGGCGGCGCTCCGGTCCGGTGCACCCGAGGCCAACCGGCTCGCGTCGCTGCTGGAGCACCGGGGCGGTGACCACCACCGCAGCGCCGATGACTCCCGATACGTCGAGATGGCCGCGCTGGTCCAGGCCGGCGGCGGCCGGGACTGGGCCAGGGCACAGGCCGAATGCGAGCTCGCATCCGCGCACGCGGCGCTCGCCGATGCCGAGCTCCCGCCCGCCGTCCGAGCGGATCTGGTGACGGTCGCCGACTTCGTCGTGCGGCGGCAGCTGTGACGCTGCTGGAATCCCCCCTCTACGGCGGCGGCCTCGGCGAGGACGACGCACCGCAGACGACCGACTCGCTGGCCGGGCGGGCCCGCGACGGCGCCCGGGACTATCTGATCGGGTTGCAGGACAGCGCCGGCTGGTGGAAAGGCGAGTTGCAGACCAACGTCACGATGGATGCCGAAGACCTGCTGTTACGGCACATTCTCGGCATCCTCGCCCCCGATCAGGCCGCCCGAACGGCCGTCTGGATCCGGTCGCAGCAGCGCCCGGACGGCACCTGGGCGACGTATTTCGGCGGCCCGGCCGACCTGTCGACGACCATCGAGGCCTACGTAGCGCTGCGGCTCGCCGGCGATGATCCGGCCGAACCGCACATGGCCACCGCGGCGGCGTTCGTCTTCGGAGCGGGCGGCATCGAGGCCAGCCGGGTCTTCACCCGCATCTGGCTCGCGATGGTCGGGCAATGGCCCTGGGACGACCTGCCGCCGCTCCCGCCGGAAATGATCTTCCTGCCCACCTGGGTGCCCCTGAACGTCTACGACTACGGCTGCTGGGCGCGGCAGACGATCGTGCCGCTCACCATCGTCAGCGCCCTGAAACCGGTCTTCCCGCTGCCGTTCCCGCTGACCGAGCTGCACGCCGGCCGCCGCCCGCGCCGACGGACGCCGCGGCTGTCCTGGGCCCGCGGATTCGAGTTGCTCGACGTCGGGCTGAGCCAGTACGCCCGGCGCCCGGTGCGCTGGCTGCGGCAGGCCGCGATGACCCGCTGCCTGGAGTGGATCGTCGCCCGGCAGGAGGCGGACGGATCCTGGGGCGGCATCCAGCCGCCGTGGGTCTATTCGCTGATCGCGCTGCGCATCATGGGCTATCCGCTGTCGCATCCGGTGCTCGCGGCCGGCATCGCCGGGCTGGACGGTTTCACCATCGATGATGAGCTGGGGCGCCGCCTCGAGGCCTGCCAATCACCGGTGTGGGACACCGCCCTCGCGGTGATCGCCCTCGCCGACGCGGGCGTCCCGGGCGAGCATCCGGCGATGGTCCGTGCCGGCCGCTGGCTGGTCGGCAACGAGATCGGCAACCGGGGCGACTGGGCGGTTCGCCGCCCGGACGTCCCCGCCGGGGGCTGGGCGTTCGAATTCGCCAATGACGGCTACCCCGACATCGACGACACCGCCGAGGTGGTGCTCGCGCTGCGGCGGGTCAGCCCGCGCCTGGTGCCGGGCGTCTCGGCGGCCGTACGCCGGGGCATCACCTGGACCACGGGCATGCAGAGCTCCGACGGCGGTTGGGGCGCCTTCGATGCCGACAACACCCAGGCACTCACCTACGAGATCCCGTTCGCCGATTTCGGCGCGATGATCGACCCGCCGTCGGCCGACGTGGCGGCGCACGTCGTGGAGATGCTGTCCGCCGAGGGGCGGCTGACGTCGGAGGCAGCGCAGCGCGGCGTCGGCTGGCTGCTCGACGCGCAGGAGTCCGACGGCTCGTGGTTCGGCCGCTGGGGGGCCAATCACATCTACGGCACCGGGGCCGTCATCCCGGCCCTGGTCGCCGCCGGCGTCGGCGCCGAGCATCCAGCCATCTGCCGGGGGGTGCGGTGGCTGCACGGCGTGCAGAACGACGACGGCGGGTAGGGCGAGGACCTGCGGTCCTACGGCGACCCGTCCTGGCGCGGGCGCGGCGTCTCGACGGCGTCGCAGACCGGGTGGGCGCTGCTCGCCCTGCTCGCCGCCGGCGAGGACTCCGAATCGGTCGACCGCGGGGTCAGGTGGCTCGCCGAGACACAGCGGCCCGACGGCGGCTGGGACGAGCCGCAGTTCACCGGGACCGGCTTCCCCGGCGACTTCTACCTCAACTATCACCTATACCGTCTGGTCTTCCCCCTCACCGCGCTCGGCCGCTACGTCCGTCGTTACGACGGCGCACCGGCCGGCCGGGCGCAAGGAGCAGCACAGTGACCCGTCCCCGCAGGCACCTCCTTCGCCGTGCCGCCGTTGTGGCGTGCCCGGCAACGGTGGCGCCGTCATGACCCTCCTCGTCTACGCCCCGCTGTGGATCGAGGCGCGCACCGTCTCCCCGCAGCTACCCCGGGCCCGCGTCGTCCACTCCGGGATGGGCCCGCTGCACGCGCACCGGGCGGCAGCGACGCTCTGGCAGCAGGCCGGCCCCGACGATCCGGTCGCCATCACCGGGTTCGGCGGCGCGCTAGGACCGGACATGCGGCCAGGTGACGTCGTCGTCGCGACCGAGGTGCGCGGCGGTGACCGGGTCGTGCCGTGCCCGGCGGCGCCGATGATCGCCGCCGAGCTCCGCTCGATGGGCTTCACCGTCCACTGTGGACCGATTCTCACCGTCGACGGCGTCGTCCGCCGCCGTGACCACCGGGCCGCGCTGGCCGCGACCGGTGCCGTGGCGATCGACATGGAGTCCGCCGCATTCCTCGATCTGGTCGGTGACCGGCCGCGCGCCGTCGTCCGGGCCATCGTGGACGGACCGGACCATCCGCTGGTCCACCCGGGCACGATCACCGGCGGCCTGCACGCCCGCCAGGTGCTGGCGCGCAGCGCCCCGGCCCTGCAGACCTGGGCCGACGCATGCGCGCCGCGCACGGTGCGGCTGGCCGGTCCGCGGTCGTTCTGCGCCGGGGTGGAGCGGGCCATCGACATCGTCGACCGCGCCCTGGACCGCTACGGCGCGCCGGTGTACGTCCGGCGCCAGATCGTGCACAACGCCCACGTCGTGCGCTCCCTCGCCCGCCGCGGCGCGGTGTTCGTGGGCGAGGTGGACGAGATCCCGCGTGGCTCGGTCACGGTGCTGGCGGCGCACGGTGTCTCCC
>JBPCOR010000323.1:0-7333 GCA_051000035.1 Mycobacteriales bacterium
TTGCAGGCATTCCCGAGCGCCACGCTGTGCGTCGAGTGCAAACAACGCGAGGAGCGGCGCTGAGCGAGTCCTCCGGCACCGGCCCCGCACACGGCGTCTCCGCCGGCCCCGCACACGGCGTCTCCACCGGCGGCGACACGGCGCAGCAACGGCGTCGCGGGACGGCCGGTGCGCGGCTGGCCGTCGGCGCGGTCGCGGTCCTGGTCCTGGCGCTGGACGTCGTCAGCAAGATCATCGTGGTCGCCCGGCTCAGCGGGCACGACCCGGTGCGCGTTGCGGGTGGCCTGCTGTATCTGGATCTGACCCGTAACTCCGGCGCCGCGTTCGGCATCGCGACCGGCGCGACGATCATCTTCAGCGTCGTCGCCGCCGCCGTGGTCGTCCTCATCGTGCGGGCGTCCTCCCGGCTCCGGTCGCTCGGCTGGGCCGTCGCCTTCGGCCTCATCCTGGGGGGCGCGTGCGGCAACCTCACCGACCGGCTGGTGCGCGGGCCCGGTCCGTTGCGGGGCGGCGTCGTGGACTGGATCAGCCTGTTCGAGCCCGACGGTGGCGCGTGGCCGATCTTCAACCTCGCCGATGCCGGCATCGTGTGCGGCGGCCTGCTCGCCGTTGCGTTGATGCTGCTGGGTATCGACGTCAGCGGCGCGCGGCTGCGCGGCCGCGAAGAGGCCGGCCCACCGTGACCGCACCGGCCGGGCAGCGGCGCTCGATGCCGGTGCCGGAGGGTCTGGACGGGCTGCGTCTGGACGCCGTGCTGGTCCGGCTCTTCGGCCTGTCCCGATCGCGGGCCGCGTCGATCGTGCGGAGCGGGGATGCCCTCGTCGACGGGGCCGCGGTCGGCAAGGGTGACCGGGTGACCCGCGGCGCGTGGCTGGAGGTCACGCTGCCGGTCGAGCCGGCCGCCGCCCCGCCGACCGCCGTGCCCGGGCTCACCGTGATACACCAGGACGACGACATCGTCGTGGTCGACAAGCCGGTGGGCGTCGCGGCGCATCCTAGTCCGGGCTGGACCGGCCCCACGGTCACCGCCGGGCTGGCCGCCGCGGGTGTGGTGCTGGCGAGCAGTGGCGCCGCCGAGCGCGCCGGCGTGGTCCACCGGCTCGATGCCGGCACGACCGGTCTGATGGTCCTGGCCAGGTCAGAGCACGCCTACCGGGTCCTGAAGCAGGCGTTCCGGGACCGGACCGTGGACAAGCGCTACCGGGCGCTAGCCCAGGGCCATCCCGACCCGACGGAGGGCACCATCGACGCCCCGATCGATCGCGACCCGGCGCACGACTGGCGGTTCGCGGTCATCGCGGGCGGCCGGGAGAGCGTCACGCACTACCGCACGATCGAGGCGGTCCGCGCCGCCACATTGCTCGACGTCGGCCTGGAGACCGGCCGGACCCACCAGATCCGGGTCCACCTCGCCGCCGTCCGGCACCCGCTCGTCGGGGACACCATGTACGGCGCCGACCCGACCCTCGCTGCCCGGCTGCACCTGTCCAGGCAGTGGCTGCACGCGGCACAGCTCGCCTTCCGTCATCCGCGCGACGATCGGCCGGTGACCTTCACCAGCCCCGATCCGGCCGACCTTGCCGCTGCGCTGGGCGTGCTGCGGTCCGAGTCGTGACGACCGACCCGCTGCGGGCCGCCGTCCGGGCCGTACGTGACGACGACTCCGCCGCGCTGATCGCCCTGATCCGCGGCTGCTTCGAGGAGTACCCAGGCTGTGTGCTCGACGTCGACGCCGAAGAGCCGTGGCTGCGGGCTCCGGCGACGGCGTACGGGGAGCAGAGCGGCCGGATGTGGGTCGCGACCGGTGGCGACGACCCGGCCGCCGGCGTGATCGCCTGCATCGGCTGCAAGCCGGCTGCCGGGCAGGTCAGCGAGCTGAAGAACCTCTACGTCGCGGCATCCGCCCGCCGGCACGGCCTGGGCGCCACCCTCACCGGTCTGGTGGAGCGCTCCGCGCGCGAGGCCGGGCACACCAGGATGCAGCTGTGGACCGACTCCCGGTTCACCGCCGCGCACCGGCTCTACCAGCGTCTCGGCTATGTCCGCACCGGCCGCGCCCGCGAGTTGCACGACCTGTCGGCGACCACGGAGTACCACTTCAGCAGGCAGATCGCCTGACACGCCCGACGCCGCGCGCGGGAATGTCCGGTCGGCGGGGTACAAAGGACCTTCATCCGCCGTCTTGCCAGTCGCAGTTTGCCAGTCGCCGTCGGAGGTCTGAGTCCGTGCCGAGCAGTCCTGTCCCTGGTCCCGCGAGCGGCGACGGGCGGTTCGTGCACCTGCACGTGCACACCGAGTACTCCATGCTCGACGGCGCGGCGAAGGTCGTGCCGCTGCTCGCCGAGGCGCGGCGGCTCGGCATGCCGGCCGTAGGGATGACCGACCACGGCAACATGTTCGGCGCATACCAGTTCTACGCCGCGGCCAGGGAGGCGCAGATAGCCCCGATCATCGGCATCGAGGCCTACGTCGCTCCGGAGAGTCGCTATCACAAGCGGCCGATCTTCTGGGGTTCCAGCGCGCAGCGCGGCACCGACGAATTCGGCGAGGGCGGCGACGTCTCCGGCGCCGGCGCCTACACCCACATGACCATGCTGGCCGAGAATGCGACCGGCCTGCGCAACCTGTTCGCCCTGTCCAGCCGAGCGTCGATGGAGGGCTACTACCGCAAGCCGCGGATGGACCGGGAGCTGATCGCCGAGCACGCCGAGGGCATCATCGCGACCACCGGCTGCCCGTCGGGTGAGGTGCAGATCCGGCTGCGGCTGGGCCAGCGGGAGCAGGCGCTCGCCGCGGCGGCGGACTATCGCGACATCTTCGGCCCCGACAACTTCTTCCTCGAGCTGATGGACCACGGCCTGCCGATCGAGCGGTCGGTGCGAGACGGCCTGCTGGACATCGGGTCGAGACTCGGCCTGCGGCCGCTGGCCACCAACGACTCGCATTACGTCACCCGCGAGCAGGCCGCCGCCCACGAGGTGCTGCTGTGCGTCCAGTCGGGTAAGACCATGTCCGACCCCAGCCGGTTCAAGCTCGACGGCGACGGCTACTACCTGAAGTCGGCAGCGCAGATGCGCGAGATCTGGGACGCCGAGGTCCCCGGCGCCACCGACACCAGCCTTCGCATCGCCGAGCGGGTCGGCAGCTACGACGAGGTCTTCGCATTCACCGACCGGATGCCCCGGGTGCCGCTGCCCGAGGGGGAGACCGAGGCGAGCCTGCTGTGCAAGGAGGTCGAGCGGTACGGTCGGCAGCGCTGTCCCGACGGCCTCCCCCAGGAGTATCGCGACCGGGTCGAGGCGGAGCTCGCTCTCATCGGTCAGATGGGTTTCTCCGGCTACTTCCTCGTGGTCGGTGATCTGGTGCGATGGGCCAAGGCACAGCAGATCCGGGTCGGCCCCGGTCGGGGCTCGGCCACCGGATCGCTCGTCGCGTACCTGCTGCAGATCACCGACGTCGACCCGATCGAGCACTCGCTGATCTTCGAGCGCTTCATCAACCCCGAGCGGATCAGTCCGCCGGACATCGACCTGGACTTCGACGATCGGCGCCGCGGCGAGGTGCTGCGGTACACGATCGACAGGTACGGCGCGCACAATGTCGCCCAGGTCATCACCTTCGGGACCATCAAGACCAAGGCCGCGATCAAGGATGCCGCGCGGGTGCTGCACGGAGCACCGGGCTTCGCGATCGCCGACCGGATCACCAAGGTGCTCCCGCCGCCGATCATGGCCAAGGACATCCCGCTCGGCGGCATCGTCGACCCGGGCCACCCGCGCTACGCCGAGGCCGCCGAGATCCGCGCGCTGATCCAGAACGATCCCGAGGCCGGGAAGATCTTCCAGACGGCGCGCGCCCTGGAGGGCACGATCCGCAATGCCGGCGTGCACGCCTGCGCGGTCATCCTCTCCGCCCAGCCGCTGCGCGAGGTCGTGCCGCTGTGGCAGCGCGACGACGGCGCGGTCATCACCGGCTGGGACTACCCGTCGTGCGAGGCCGTCGGGCTGCTCAAGATGGACTTCCTGGGCCTGTCCAACCTGACGATCATGGGCGACGCGATCGACCACGTGAAGGCCAACCGTGGCGCGGACATCGACCCCGCGCGCATTCCGCTGGATGACCCGAAGACCTTCGAGCTGCTGGCGGCCGGGCACGTCCTGGGCGTCTTCCAGCTGGATAGTCCGGGCATGCGCCAGCTGATGCGACTCATGGCGCCGACGAAGTTCGGTGACATCGTCGCGTCGAACGCGCTGTACCGCCCGGGACCGATGGACGCGAAGTCCCATCTGGCCTATGCCGAGCGATCCAACGGCCGGGCGGCGATCACCCCGATCCACCCCGAGCTCGCCGCGGCTCTCGAGCCGATCCTCGGCGAGACCTATCACCTGGTGGTCTACCAGGAGCAGGTCATGGCGATCGCCCAACAGCTCGCCGGTTACACCCTCGGCGGTGCCGACGTGCTGCGCCGCGCGATGGGCAAGAAGAAGAAGGCCGCTCTGGACCGGCAGCTGGAGAAGTTCAACGCCGGTATGGTCCAGCGCGGGTTCTCCGCCTCGGCGATCCAGGCCCTGTGGAACGTGCTGGTGCCCTTCTCCGGATACGGCTTCAACAAGTCGCACTCCGCGGGCTACGGCCTCATGACGTACTGGACCGCCTACCTCAAGGCGAATTTCGCCGCCGAATACATGGCGGCGCTGCTGACCAGCAACGCCGACAACAAGGACAAGATGGCCACCTACCTCGGCGAGTGCCGCCGGATGGGCGTCACCGTGCTGCCACCGGACGTGAACGAGTCCGATGCCGACTTCACTCCCCGTGGCGGTGACATCCGGTTCGGCCTGACGGCGGTTCGCAATGTCGGGGCCAACGTCGTCGCATCCATCGTCGGCACCCGCGCCGAGAAGGGGAAATACGTCGACTTCTCCGACTTCCTGCGCAAGGTCGAGGCGCCGGTCTGCAACAAGAAGGTGGTCGAGTCGCTGATCAAGGCCGGCGCATTCGACTCGATGGGCCACTCCCGCCGTGGGCTCGCGTCGGTGCACATGGAAGCGATCGACGCCTGTCTGGACACCAAACGAGCCGAGGCCGTCGGGCAGTTCGACCTGTTCTCCTTCGGTGCCTCGGGCGCGAGCGACGAGGGTTCGGCATTCGACGTCACCGTGCCCGCGCCGGAATGGGACAAGGCCGACCGGCTCGCCTACGAGAAGGACATGCTCGGTCTGTACGTGTCCGATCATCCGCTGCTCGGCGTGGAGCACCTGCTTGCCGGCAGCGCCGACTGCCCGATCGCTGACGTGGTCGGCGACGGCGATCGAGCGGTCGTGACCCTCGCCGGCATCCTGTCCACCGTGACGACCCGGGTCACCCGCAAGGGCGAACCGTGGGCGCAGGCCGTGCTGGAGGATCTCGGCGGTTCGATCGACGTGATGTTCTTCCCCAAGCTCTATGCCGCCGTGGGGCTTCAGGTCGCACCGGACACGATCGTCGTCGTGCGCGGCAAGGTCGACCGGCGCGACGAGTCGGTCAAGTTCATCGCGATGGAGATGTCGTTGCCCGACGTGTCCCAGGCGCCGCGCGGGCCGGTCATCATCACCTTGCCGACGAGCCGGTGCACGCCGCCGCTGATCGCCCGGCTGAAGGCGGTGCTCGCCACCCACCCGGGCACGACGCGGGTGCAGCTGGCGCTGCGCACCGGGTCCCGGCGCACGGTCCTGCAGATCGATGACGCCTTGCGGGTGGCGCCGACCACCAGCCTGATGGGTGACCTCAAGGCGCTGCTGGGCCCCGGCTGTGTCGCAACCTGAGGACACGGCGGGCCCCGAGCACCCGAAAGGCACGGTGCGCCCCGAGCACCCGGAAGGCATGGTGCGCCCCGAGCACGCTGAGGATACGCAGAGTGCGCCGGCACCGGCCGTCGCGCCCGGCGACGGTCGCTGGCGGGCGTGGCCGGGCGGGTTCCACCACCTGATCCCCCGACGTGCGGAGGTCCGCGACGGCGCGGTCGTCGTGCTCGGCTGCCTGATCCTCGGGCTGCCCGCGGGTGCGATCTGGGCGGCGCTCGCGCCGCGGCTGATCTATCAGGTCACCAAAGCGGGGACGGCCTACGAGCTCAACGTGGAGTCCGAGCGGCTCTTCGCCGGAGACGGCTGGTTCATCGTCGCCGGCATGGCCGCCGGCCTGCTGACCGGCCTGTTGTCCTGGTGGTTGCCGCGCCGGTCCCGCGGGCCGGTGCTGCTCGTCATCGTCGCGGTCGGCTCACTGGCCGGGTCGTTGGTGGCATGGCGTTTCGGCGCATTCCTGGGCCGCCACCCCACGCCGGTGGAGGCGAACGCGACGCTGCAGCACGTCGGTGCCACCCTGCGCCAGCGACTGTCGCTGCGGGCCAAGGTCGCGTTGCTGTCCTGGCCGCTGGTCACGATGTTCTTCTACATCCTGCACTCGAGCTTCGCCCGCGACTCCGGGCTCGGGGTGGCAGACGCGGTGCTGCACAGGTCGAGGTCCGCAGCCCCCGGAGCGACCGGGCAGTCGGTGGTGACCGAGGGCCCGCCGGCCGCCGGTTGAGCACCGGCGCGACCGGTCAGCCGCCGTTGGCGCGCGCCTCCAACTCCGCGAGTGAGGTCGGGACGGCGTGCAACTCGCGGACCAGCGCGATCTCGCGCCACAGCAGACCGATCTCGGCGCGCAGCCGGGAGGCGCAGTCGTCGTACTCGAGCAACTCCTGCCGGTCATCGAGCGTCAGCAGCGTCGCGGAGGCCACCAGGTAGGACAGGACCGCGGGCTCGTCGGGCAGCTCGTAGGGCGTCACCTCGGCGCCCCCGGTCGCCGCCACCGTGGTCAGATACTCCTCGAACAGCTCGCGCACCCGGGAGGCATGCAGGGTGGCCTCCGGGCCGGTGGGCTCCTCCGGCGGCAGCCAGTCGATGTCGCCGAGCAGATACGGTGCGCTGTCGGTGTCGACCTCGCGGAGCCGGAACCGCCGGACGCCGACGGTCACCAGGTCATACGTGCCGTCGCTGCGGTGATCGACGCGGCGCAGCTCGGCGGCACAGCCGACCGGATGCAGGGCGGCCGCCACATGGGGGCCGGACTCCGAGCCCTGCCGGATCGCGACGACGCCGAATTGACGAGGCGCGTCCTCCGGTGCGTCGAGCAGCGAACGGACGAGGATCCGGTAGCGGTCCTCGAAGACGTGCAGGGGCAGCAGCACGCCGGGGAAGAGCACTGATCCCAACGGGAACAGCGGCAGGGTTTCGGGCACAGCCCCAGGGTAGTGACGACAACTCCCATCGCGCACCGCCCGATACCCTGGACATCGTGCTACGCCGTACGGACC
>JBPCOR010000034.1:0-5417 GCA_051000035.1 Mycobacteriales bacterium
GTCGTGCCGGGCTTCGTGGATTCACACGCCCACCTGGTATTCGTCGGGGACCGGTCGGCGGAGTACGCTGCCAGGATGGGCGGGAAGCCTTATGCAGCAGGTGGAATTGACACGACCGTGGCAGCAACCCGCGCCGCGCGCGATAGCGACCTGCGGGCCGGAATCCGACGGCTGGTGACCGAGGCGTTGCGGCAGGGAACCACGACGATCGAGTGCAAGAGCGGATACGGTCTCACGGTCGATGACGAGGCCCGGAGCCTGCGGCTGGCCGCCGAGGTCACCCCCGAGACGACATTTCTCGGCGCGCATGTCGTCCCCACCGAGTACGGCGAGGACCGGGCGGGTTACGTCGATCTGGTGTGCGGGCCGATGCTCGCCGCCTGTGCGCCCTACGCCCGGTGGATCGACGTATTCTGCGACCGCGGCGCCTTCGATGCCGAGGAGACCGCAGCGGTCCTCGACGCCGGCGTCGCGGCCGGGCTCACGCCGCGGCTGCACGCGAACCAGCTCGAAGCCGGCCCCGGTGTGCGGCTCGCCGTCGAGTATGCCGCGGCGTCCGCCGATCACTGCACCCACCTCACCGACGCCGACATCGAGGCCCTGTCCACATCGGACACCGTTGCGACGCTGCTGCCGGGAGCGGAATTCTCGACCCGCTCCCCCTATCCGGATGCGCGGCGGCTGCTCGCCGCCGGCGTGCGGGTCGCGCTCGCGACCGACTGCAATCCCGGCTCGTCCTACACGACCTCGATGCCGCTGATGATAGCGCTGGCCGTGCGGGAGATGCGGATGACGCCGGGCGAGGCGCTGCTCGCCGCGACCCGGGGCGGAGCAGCTGCCCTGCGGCGTAAGGATATCGGCGCGATCGTGCCAGGAATGCGGGCCGACCTCGTCATGCTGAACGCGCCGTCGTACCTGCACCTGGCCTACCGGCCCGGCGTACCGATGACCGCCGGTGTGGTGCACGCTGGCCGGATCGTGAAGGACCTACCGTGAGTACCGCCGACGTACTTCTTGCCGCGGAGGCGGCGTGAGTATCGCCATTGGCGCGGTCGGCATGTCGGCGGCCGACGTCATCGCCGTCGCGCGCGCCGACGCCACCGTCGAGCTGACCGCCGCGGCCCGCGCGGCGGTGGCGCGCAGCCGAGCCATCGTCGACGCCATCGAGGACAGCGATCGGGCCGTCTACGGCGTGTCGACCGGCTTCGGCGCGCTCGCGATGACGGCCGTCCCGCGCGAGCGCCGGGTCGAACTGCAGCATGCGCTGATCCGCTCGCACGCCGCCGGCGCCGGCGCACCGATGCCGCGGGAGGTCGTCCGGGCCATGATGCTGCTGCGGGTCCGCTCGCTCGCGATGGGGTATTCCGGCGTACGACCCCTCGTGCTCGACGCCCTCATCGGCCTGCTCAACGCGGGGATCACGCCGTGGGTGCCCGAGCACGGATCACTCGGCGCCAGCGGGGATCTCGCGCCGCTCGCGCATTGCGCGCTGGCCCTATTCGGCGAGGGCTGGACCATCGACGCCGCCGGCCGCAAGGTCGACGCCGCCGACGCACTGCGCGATGCTGGTCTCGCGCCGATCAGCCTGGCCAGCAAGGAGGGTCTGGCGCTGATCAACGGCACCGACGGCATGCTCGGCATGCTGCTGCTGGCCTGCGCGGATGCTCGGCATCTGTTCGTGATGGCCGACGTGACGGCCGCGCTGGCCATCGAGGCGATGCTCGGCAGCGATCGGCCGTTCGACGACGCGCTGCACCGGATCCGCCCGCAGCCGGGTCAGGCGGCGAGCGCTGCGAACATCCGCGCGTTGCTGCAGGACTCCGGCGTGATGGATTCACATCGCAACGACTCCGCGCACGCCGTGCAGGATGCCTACTCGATGCGGTGTGCCCCGCAGGTAGCGGGCGCGGCACGCGACACGCTCGACTTCGCCGATCAGGTCGTCGCGCGGGAGCTGGAGTCTATTGTGGACAATCCGGTCGTGCTGCCGGACGGGCGGGTCGAGTCGACCGGCAACTTCCACGGCGCCCCCCTGGGCTTCGCCGCCGACTACCTCGCGATTGCCGCCGCCGAGGTCGGCTCGATCGCCGAGCGACGGGTCGACCGGCTGCTGGACGTGACCCGGTCCCGCGGCCTGCCGGCGTTCCTCGCGCCCGATCCCGGCGTCAATTCCGGGCTGATGATCGCGCAGTACACCGCGGCGTCACTGGTTGCCGACAACCGCCGGCTGGCCGCGCCGGCGTCGGTCGATTCGGTTCCGACGTCGGGCATGCAGGAGGATCACGTGTCGATGGGGTGGTCGGCGGCGGTGAAGCTGCGGACCCTGCTCGACAACGTCGCTGGCATCCTCGCGGTGGAGCTGCTCGCCGCCGCCCGAGGCCTGCGGCTGCGCGTGCCGCTGCGCCCGAGCCCGGCCGGGCAGGTCGTCGTACGGCGGATCACCGAGGTCGCGGGCGAGCTGGGGCCTGACCGGTTCGTCGCGCCCCAGCTGGACGCGGTGCGCGGGCTGCTGACCGAACCCGGCCTGCGGGCGGAGATCGAGGCAGCGGTCGGCGCGCTGGGCTGAGCCGCGGGATGTGGTCGAGGTAGCAGACCCGGTTCGGGGAGGCCGGACTCAGTCGGAGTCCTCCCCGTCGATCTCGACGGTGATCGCATCGTGGGAGAAGCAGAGATATTCGCGCACCTTCAGCGCCGCATCGAGCGGGTCGGGGTAGGACCAGGCGACGTCCTCGACGCGCCGATCGGGCAGCCGCAGCGACCAGTACGTCGTCGTGCCCTTGTACGGACAGACGGTCGTCGTGTCGCTGTGCTCGAGCAGGTCGACGCTGACGTCGTCGCGCGGAATGTAGTGGCGGTTCGGGAGGCCGGTCTCGGACAGCAGAGCCGACCGGCCGCTCTCGGCGATCACCGCCCCGTCGACGAGCACCCGCACCGCCCGGCTGGTACGGCGGATGTCGACCCGGTGGTACGGGTCGCACAGGTGACCGGTGACCTGCTCGTCCTCGTCCAGCCAGGCATCCATCGCGTCCCAGTAGATGCCGCGGTAGCCGTGCAGCCAGCCCGACTCCGGTACCGGGTCCTGATATGCCCAGACGGCGTTCTCCACCGACCGCTCCCCCGCCGACACCGACCAGTAGCTCGCGTCGCCCTTGAACGGGCAGTGCGTCGAATGGCCGGTGGGCGCGAGCAGGTCGGCCCGGATGTCGCGCTCCGGGACGTATAGCTGGGGCAGGATACCGGTCTCGTGCAGCAGCTTGCCCCGGCGGGTGTCGGCGACGGTCTCGCCGGCCAGCACGGCACGTACCCGGCGTGGGAAGTCCTGGAAGAACAACCGGTGCTGCGGTCCCTCGATCTCGTAGTTGACCGTGGGCGGCGGCCGCCCCGACAGCGGGCCGTGCGAGAGGGTCAAGGTCATCCGTGTCACCTCATTTCGTGGTTGCGATCACATGCCGACGCGGCCCGGGTCAGCGGGCGGACGTCTCGTCGGCGGCCTGCGCCCTCGCCCGGCGATTCTGCAGGTAGCGCAGCACCAGCGGCACCACGCTCACGGCGACCGCCGACAGCACACCCAGGATGAGGATGACGTCGACGTTGTCCCGGATGACCTTGATCCGGCCGAGGTAGTACCCGGCGACCGTCACCCCGATGCACCACACGATCCCGCCGAGGATGCTGTACGCCGTGAAGAGCGCGAATTTCATCCGGCTGGCGCCGGCGGCGACCGTCGCGAAGGTGCGGACGACCGGGACGAATCGGGCCAGGAAGATCGTGGCGGCGCCGTACCTGTCGAAGAAGGCGTACACCCGGTCGACGTGTTCGCGGCGGAAGAGTTTGGAGTCCGGGCGGTCGAAGACGGCGGGTCCGGCGCGCCGGCCGATCCAGTAGCCGGTGAGGTTGCCGAGGATCGCGGCGATCGGCGTCAGCAGCAGGACCAGCCACAACGGCTGGTGGAAGATGTTGTTCGATACCAGCAGGCCGGCCGTGAACAGCAGCGTGTCGCCCGGCATGAAGAAGCCGATGAGCAATCCGCACTCGGCGAAGATCACGACGAGCAGGCCGATCAGCCCGAACGTGCCGAGGAGGTAGTGCGGATCGATGAAGTTCGGCGCGGCGAGCGTCGTCATGGGTCCGAGGGTATCCGGAGCCGGCCGTCGACGGCCGTCCCGCCCGGCCCACCGTCTCGCCCTGTGCGCATCCTGGGGACCGCATGTGGACCGCACGGTCGATGTGGTGGAGAAGTTGGGGATGACCTGTGGGTACGCGGCGATTACCGAAATAGTTGCCCAAAAGGCTTGTGCAGGCGGTGATCTGCGGGCTAGAAATACGTCACTCGCTTCTTCGGAAGAGAGGGATCGGATCGAGGACCACGCCCTTGCGGCCCTGCGGCGAGAGTCGGAGCGGTCGGTCAGCCGGTGACGCGGCGCGGCGGAGGTGGGATGCGACCCGGGAGGCTGTGAGCGTCACATCCGGTCGACGGCGGGGCCCCGCGCACTCATACTGCGCGGGGCCCCGTCTCATGTGCGCCGGCGCCGCTGCAGGTTGGCCCGCGAGGCGGCGTTCTCCGCACCCGCTGTGCACATCCTGGGGACGATGTGTGCATCGTGGTGTCGATGTGGTGGAGAAGTTGGGGATCACCTGTGGGCAGACCAAATCCCGGGAAATTGCGGCTGGAAAGCCTTGTGGGCCAGGCAGTTACGGACTAGACATAGCCCACTCGCTTCTTCGGGAGCGGGGGATCGGATCAAGGACCACGCCTTCGTGGCCGTCGGCGCGAGTCGGTGGCCGGCCCGCCGGTGACGCGGCGCGGCGGTGGTGGGGAGAGGTCCGTGAGGCTGGGGCCGTCACGACCCGCCGACGACGGGGCCCCGCGCACTCATACTGCGCGGGGCCTCGTCCCATTACAGCCGCCAAGCCGCGCGTGGCGGCGCAACGACACGCACCATTGTCCCAGTGGCTGCCGAGTGTTTGACGCCCGCCCTGGCTGCGGGTTGGTCCCGGCCGGGCAAATTGGCGGCTTCCTCGGCACACTGTCACGTCCGTCGCGACGCATGCCAGCTAGTCCTATTCGCCAGCAGGGCATATTCCCGAAACCAGGACACTGGGTCGGATCTGGCGTCGGCGCGAATCGGGCGGGGCGGCCGGATGAGCCTGCCGCACCCCGATGGGCGAGACGGCCGGTGACCTCCGGGCATACGGTGACAGTCATGACCGATGTCCTGGATTCGCGCCGTCAGATGATCGACGGCGGCCCCGCAACCGATCCGGTGACGGCGGACCTGGCGGCCGGGCTGCCGGTCGACGCCGTGATCACCGATCCCGACATCGTCTCGGGCTACCGGCACGACATGGCGGCGTTCGCGCCGTCCGAGCAGCCCAGGAGGGTCGTGCTGCCACGGAGTACCGCGGAGGTCCAGCAC
>JBPCOR010000060.1:0-4719 GCA_051000035.1 Mycobacteriales bacterium
AGGGGGCGCCTCGGCCGCGAGGACCACCAGACGGGGTGGGGGGGTTCCGGGTCGGTGACCGGGCGGTCCGTGCTGCGCGGGCCGGCCCCGGTCACCCGCGCCGCATTCGGGTGCGCGCCCGGCCGGGCCGACCGCCGACCCGGTCTGGACACCGCAGTCGCTTACGGGTAGGGGAATCGGGCCCGGGATGATGGGTCCGTTCCGTGCTATCCTCGATGCAGCGAAAGGGGTCATCTACACATGGCATTCAAGGTCGGCGAGACCGTGGTTTACCCGCACCACGGCGCGGCACTCATCGAAGCCATCGAGAATCGCGTGGTCCAGGGCGAGGAAAAGTCTTACCTGGTGTTGAAGATCGCACAGGGCGACCTCACGGTCCGCGTTCCCTCCGACAATGCCGCGATCGTCGGTGTGCGTGACGTCGTCGGCCAGGAGGGTCTGGACCGCGTGTTCGAGGTTCTGCGTGCACCGCACACCGAGGAGCCGACGAACTGGTCGCGACGGTACAAGGCCAACCTGGAGAAGCTCGCATCCGGTGATGTCAACAAGGTCGCCGAGGTGGTTCGGGACCTGTGGCGGCGAGACCGCGAGCGTGGTCTGTCCGCCGGTGAGAAGCGGATGCTGTCGAAGGCCCGTCAGATCCTGGTCAGCGAGTTGGCGCTCGCCGAGGGCACCAACGAGGACAAGGCCGAGGTCCTGCTCGACGAGGTACTGGCCTCCTGAGGTAGCGCCGCGCGTCGTGGCTCGCACCTACGGCGGCCGGGATGGTTGAGGACTCCGCTGGTGCCGGGCCTGGTGGGGATATCCACGTGGTCGCGCTGGCGGGGTCCGGTCGGGTCGGCAGCCTGCGCAATGCGCTGTCATCGCTCGCCCCGCTGCCGGACGGAGACATCGTGCTCATCGTCGATGACCCTGATGATGATCCGATTTCCGATGATCGGCGCGATCCGCTGCTCGCGCAGCTGGCGCCCGGATTCGCCACGGTGGCAGCGTATCCCGTGTCCGACACGGTGAAGTGGACCGATGCGGCCGGGCTTCTTGTGTCCACAATGGACCGGGCCCTGCTGCGGCGCCGCACCGGGATGTCCGCCTTCGTGGCCGGCGACCTGCAGCGGGTGTGTCTCGCAGCTGACGACGACGATGATGATGAGATCGCCGCCGCGGATGCCGCCGGGATCGCGCTGCGCACCGTCGACATCCGTGACTGCGTACCCACCGCCGGTGCCGGTATGCCCGCACCCGGTGGCCGGTGATCGTGGCCGGTATACCGCGCGTCGGCATAGGCGTCGACATCCATCCGTTCCAGCCCGGGCGGGAGTGCTGGATCGCCGGGATCCGATTCCCCGGCGCAGTCGGCCTCGCCGGCCACTCCGACGGCGACGTTGCCGCGCATGCCATCTGCGATGCGCTGCTCAGCGCCGCCGGCCTGGGTGATCTCGGCTCTGTGTTCGGCACGTCCGACCCGCGGTGGGCAGCTGCTTCTGGTGTGATCCTCCTCCAGGAGGCGGTGCGCCGGTTGACCGACGCGGGTTGCGCCGTCGGGAATGTCGCCGTTCACGTCATCGCCGAGCACCCGAGAATCGGGCCGCGGCGTGCGGAGGCCGAGCAGGTACTCGAGTCCGCCGTCGGCGCACCGGTCAGCGTCGCGGCCACGACGGCCGACGGGCTGGGCCTGACCGGCGGTGGCGAGGGCGCGGCGGCCATCGCAACGGCACTCGTCCTGCCCGACGGATGAGCCGATCCGCCCGGGCCGGCCTGCGGGTAGGCTGGTGCAAAGTCCTGCCGTCCCCGACGGCGTCACCGCACGCAGACTGCCATGGAGTAAGTGTGGGTTCTGTCATCAAGAAGCGCCGCAAGCGGATGGCGAAGAAGAAGCATCGCAAGCTGCTCAAGCGCACTCGCGTCGCCCGGCGTAACAAGAAGTAGGCAGTCACTCATGGCGTCGGTCGTCCTGGTTACCGGCGTCTGCACGCCGCTCGGCGCGCGCGTCGCGGCCGAACTGCACGCCGCACCCGGCGTCCGGCGGGTCATCGGCGTGGACAGCGTGCCGGCCCGGTTGGAGCTGGCCCGCCAGCTGACCGGCGTGCCGTTCGTCCGCGCCGACATCCGTAACCCGCTGATCGCCACGGTGATCGACACCGAGGGTGTCGACACGATCGTCCACCTGTCGGTGACCCCGTCGCCGGCGGCCAGCGGCGGCCGCTCGGCGATGAAGGAAATGAACGTCATCGGCACCATGCAACTGCTCGCCGCGGCGCAGAAGTCGGAGACGGTGCGGCGGCTGGTAGTGAAATCCACGACGGCGGTCTACGGTTCGAGCTCGCGTGACCCCGCGATGTTCACCGAGGACCACGAGCCGGCCGGTCCGCCGAAATCCGGATATGCCAAGGATGCGGCCGAGGTCGAAGGCTACGTCCGCGGCTTCGCCCGCCGACGCCCCGACGTGTCGGTCGCGATCCTGCGCTACGCCAACATCGTGGGGCCGACACTCGACAGCCCGCTGACGCGCTACCTGATGCTGCCCGTCGTACCGACGATCCTCGGGTACGACCCGAGAATCCAGGCGATCGGCGAGGACGACGCCGTCGCCGTGCTGCGCCGCGCGGTGGTGCGTGACCTGCCTGGCGTCGTCAACGTCGCGGCGGCCGGGATCGTGACCCTGTCCCAGGCGATCCGGCGGGCCGGTCGGATCAGCGTGCCGGTGCCGGTGCAGGCCGCCGACGCGGTTTCGCGGGTGTTGCGCGGCACCGGCCGGGTCGACTTCACTCCCGATCAGGCGCGGGTGCTCACCTTCGGCCGCGCCGTCGATACGACCCGGTTGCGGACCGACTTCGGATATCCGCCGCGACTGTCCACCGTCCAGGCACTGGATGAGTTCATCCGCGGTCGCGGCCTCCGCCCGATCATCGACGCAGACGCCGTGAGTCGAACCGTCGCAGGTGCCGTCTCCATTCTGGCCGGCGCCCGCAGCGCCCGGGCCGGCCGGCCGGCCGCCGATGCCTGACGCAACGGTAATCCCGATGCCCGGGCACGAGCCGGACCCCGACCCCGCGGCGCACCGGTCGGGTGGCGCGGACGTGCCGACATCGGAGCGGTCGGGAACATCCTCGGGTGACGGCGCCGAACCGGGCCGGTGGGAGACCTTTCTCGATTTTCTGCGCCGGCGTATCGCCGGTGACTACATCGTGGACGATTTCGGTTTCGATCCCGACCTCACCGACAATCTGCTGTTGCCGGCCCTGCGCGTGCTCTACGAACGGTGGTTCCGGGTCGAGGTCCGCGACGTCGACAACATCCCGGCCGACGGTGGTGCTCTCGTCGTCGCGAATCATTCCGGCACGATCGCAATCGATGCGCTGATGACCGCCCTGGCGATCCACGATGAACATCCGGCCCACCGGCACCTCCGCATGCTCGGCGCGGACCTTGTTTTCGCACTGCCGGTGCTCGGTGAATTCGCCCGCAAGGCGGGCAACACGCTTGCCTGCAACGACGACGCCGAGCGGTTGCTCGGCGCCGGCGAGTGCGTCGGCGTCTGGCCCGAAGGCTTCAAGGGCACCGGCAAAGGCTTTACCGAACGCTACAACCTGCAGCGATTCGGCCGGGGCGGATTCGTCAGTGCCGCGTTGCGGGCGCGAGCGCCGATCGTGCCGTGCTCCATCGTCGGTGCCGAGGAGGCCTACCCGATGCTGGCCGACGCGACACCGCTCGCTCGCCTGCTCGGGCTGCCGTACTTCCCGATAACCCCGACATTCCCCTGGCTCGGGCCACTCGGGGCCATCCCGCTGCCGTCGAAATGGATCATCTCCTTCGGCGCGCCGCTGGACACGACGGCCTATCCCGATAGTGCGGCGGATGACCCGATGCTGGTCTTCAATCTGACCGATCAGATCCGGGAGACGATACAGCAGACGTTGTACGGGCTGCTCGCCAGCCGCGGGTCGGCGTTCTTCTAACGATTCCGGCCCCAAGAAACGCGGTACGCAATCGCCGTCACGGCACCGGCTGCGGCGAGTGCGCCGGAGACGACCACGGCACGCACCGCCAGCTGACCGGCCCGTCGGCGGGCCCGGAAGTCGTGAATCGGCCAGCCGGCCCGCTCGGCCTCCGCGCGCAGCCTCGGATCGGGATTCACCGCGACCGGCGTGCCCACCAGCTGCAGCATCGGCAGGTCGTTGAAAGAGTCGGTGTAGGCAGTGCACCGGGCTAGGTCGAGCCCTTCCGCCGCGGCGAGGCGGCGTACGGCGGCGGCCTTCGACGGACCGTGCAGCGGTACACCGACGAGGCGGCCGGTGTATCGACCGTCGGTGGATTCGGCGACCGTGCCCAGGGCGCCGGTCAGTCCGAGCCGCGCGGCGACCACCCGCGCCAGCTCGATCGGCGCCGCCGTCACCAACCACACCCGTTCGCCCGCGTCGAGGTGGGCCTGCGCCAGCTCCCGGGTGCCGTTCCAGATCCGGCCGGCCATCAACTCGTCGTAGATCTCCTCGCTGACCAGGGCGAGTTCGGCGACGCGGCGGCCGGCGGCGAAGCGCAGGGCCGCCTCGCGCGCCTGCATCATGTGTTCGGGGCTCTCCCGGCCGCTGGCCCGGAAGCGGATCTGCCGCCAGCTGAAGACGACGATGTCGCGCGCGGTGAGGAACCGCCGGCTGGCCAGGCCGCGGGCGAAGTAGAACATCGACGCGCCGACCATCATCGTGTTGTCGAGGTCGAAGAAAG
>JBPCOR010000111.1:0-6851 GCA_051000035.1 Mycobacteriales bacterium
GGTAGACGATGGGCGGGCAGCCACGATCGACAGCCTAGGGCCAACGCAGATCCGCCAGCGGTACCTGCTGGTCACCGCCAGCATGGGCGCCGGGCACGACCAGGTCGCCGAGGAGGTGGCACGACGGCTGCGGGTCCGCGGTCACGACGCGCACGTGGTCGACCTCCTGACGGTGCTGCCGGCCGGGATCGGCGTCGGGTTGCGGGACGGATACGCGCTGATGCTTCGCCGGGCGCCCTGGTTGTACGACCTGATCTACCGCGTGTTCTTCATCCCGCGCGAGCGCGGGCAGCCGTCCACGTCACCGCTCGTCGCGCTGGCCGCCCGGCGGCTGGCACCGGTGCTGGCGGCGTACCGTCCCGACGCGGTCGTCTCGACGTTCCACCTCGCCGGGCAGGTGGTCGGCCGGCTGCGCACCCGCGGCCGGCTGGATGTGCCGGCTGCCGTCGTGGTCACCGAGGCGGTGGCGCATGCCCTGTGGCTGTCGCCGGGCAATGATCTGTACCTGACCCTGTTCCCGGCGCTCGCGGAGCGGGTGCGGGCGCGGACCGGAGCCGACGCGGTCGCGCCGGGACCGGTCGTCGACCCGCGGTTTTGCGCCGGGGGCGGCGATCGTGAGCAGGTCCGGCACGGCCTCGGGCTCCGCGCCGGCGAGGACGCCGTGATCGTGTCGACGGGTTCGTGGGGCGTCGGTGACGCGGCGATCGTCGCGACGGCTCTCGCCGCGCGGGCCGGCGTACGGCCGGTCGTGGTGTGCGGGCGAAACGACGATCTGCGCCGGAGCATCGACGGCATCCACGGCTGCATCGCGCTGGGCTGGCGGGAGGATCTTCCCGATCTGCTGGGCGCGGCCGCGGTGCTGGTCGACAACGCCGGCGGCAGCATGTGCCTGGAGGCATTCGCGGCGGGCGTACCGGTGGTGGCCTACCGCCCGATCCCCGGGCACGGCGGCCCGGCGGTGCGGGCGCTGGCCGATGCGGGCCTGCTCCGCCTGGCCGGCGACGACCCCTCGGCTCTGCGGGCCGCGGTCGACGCGGTGCGGCCCGGTGGCGCCGACCGCGATGGCCAGATCCGGGCCGGCCGGGCGATCTTCGCCGGTGACCCCGTCGATGCCCTACTGCAGTGGATGACCAGGCACGCAGTCCGCTGAAGTCACCCTCGGCTCGGCCGCCGGCCCGGGCGCGCCCACCAGATCGACGCCGGCCGGCCCCGGCACCGGCTCGTCGGTGAGCGCCAGTGGCGAGCGGGACAGCGCGATGCTGCCGTAGACGATGACGGCCGCGCCCAGCAGCGCCGGCAGCAGCCAGATGCCGGTGCGCAGGTGCTCACCGAAGAGCAGCACGCCGAACGCGATGCTGGCCGCCGGGTCGCACGCGGAGATCGGTGGCTGCGCGGCGACCAGCGTGCCGGCCTGCAGTGCGTTTTGCACCAGGAAGAAGCTGCCGACGCCGACCACGACCATCGCGTAGAGCTGCCAGGAGGTGACGACGGCACCGACACCGTCGGGCAGCCGCAGCACGGCGCCCTTCATCAGGGCCGCCGTGAGGCCGAATCCCAGCCCGGCGGCTGCGCCGTAGGCGGCGGCTCGGCGGCCGCCGCTGGCGCGCAGACCGAGCGTCACGAGCAACGCGCCCGCGGCGACGCTGATCACGCAGGCGAGGATCCAGCTCGACGCGCCGGCCACCCGACCGCCGCCGTGCGGCGCGGCGGCGATCAGGACGACCGCCAACCCGACGCTCACGCACACCGCGCCGATCCACGCGTCGCGGTCCAGGAACGAGCGGTAGGCGATGCCCGCGACAACCAGGGTCAGCGGAAGCTCGGCGAGGACGATCGGCTGCACGAGCGTCAGGTCGCCGATCGACAGCGCCGACGCCTGGAAGAGGAACCCGCCGATGAGCGCGACCACGCCGCCGAGCCAGATCGGCCGGCGCACCAGGTCGAGCAGCAGCCACAGGTGCATGGCCTCGCTCTGCGGGATCGTCGCGGCCGCCCGGCGCTGCAGTACCGCGCCGACGGCATTGCTCACCGCTGCGCAGACCGCGTAGAAGACGGCTAGCATGCGGCATTCCGGATCCGGCGCCGACGGGTGAGATGCGCATGCAGGTGTGGCGAGCGTGCGAGCAGCACAATGCCGATCAGCATGGCCAGCAGGCAAGCTGACTCCAGGCCGAGCCACAGCGGAGCGAGGCGCACAACCTCCCCGAACACTCCGACACCGAGCACGATTCCCGACAATGGCTCGGCCACCGTCATCGCCGGCAGCGACGCGCGCAGCGGCGCCGCGCCGAAGGCACTCTGCGCCAGCAACAGCCCCACCAGGGCAACCACGATGACGAGGTACGTCGACCACGACACCACCAGGCGGGCCACGCCACCGTCCAGCGCCAGCATGGCCCGGCGGGTGAAACCGTCCTGGAGCCCGTACAGGGTGCCGGCCGCCGCCGCGAGCAGCACCGCCTTGCCGCTGCCGGAGCGCCGTTTCGATGCCACGACGAAGACGGCGGCCACCGCGCACACCCCGAGGACGACGGCGAGGCGCCGCAGGTCATCCACCGGGGCTTCCGCGGACCGCGGCCGGCCGGCTACGACGAAGACCGTCACGCCGACGAGCAGCACCAGCGTGCCGCACCACTCCCGGCGACCGAGCGTCTGGGCCGAGATCAGCCGGGCCAGGCCGAGCGCGAACAGCAGGTTGCAGGTGAGGAGCGGCTCGACCAGGGTCACATCGGCACGGCCGAGCGCGACCGCGCCGAGCAGCTGGCCCACGACCATGACGGCGATGCCGAGAAGCCAGCGGGGCTTGCGGATCAGGTCGACGAGCAGCCGCACGGAGAGCAGGTCCTCCGGCGGGGCGTCCTGCGCGGCCCGCTGCTGAAGCACGAACCCCAGCCCGATGCAGAACGCCGCCGAGAGGATGATGACGAAGGTCACGCGCGCCGCTCGCTTCCCGTGGTGCGGGTTTCGCTGTGCGCGGCCAGCCTAACCCGACCTATCGACGGTAGGAGGACGCCGCGATGCTCCTGGCCGGGTGCGGCGTGCTCCTCACCGGCGCGACCGGCGGGATCGGTCAGGCAACGGCGATCGCGTTACGGGCCGCCGGTGCGCGGCTCGCGCTGACCGGCCGGGACGACGACCGGCTGAAGTGCCTGGTGGCACGCACGGACGGCGTCGCCCTGCCGGTGGACCTGACGCAGCCGGCCGCGCTGGAGCAACTCAGCCGCGAGGCCGGCGACGCACTCGGGAGCATCGACGTCGTCGTGCACTGCGCCGGGCAGGGGCGGGCGGCACCCCTCGACGCGCTGAGCGCACAGGAGGCGGCCGGACTGCTGGATCTCAACCTCCGGGTGCCGATCGAGTTGTCCCGGCTGGTGCTGCCCGGCATGCTGGCTGCCGGCTCGGGGCGCCTCGTCCTGCTCGGCTCGATCGCCGGCGCGGTCGGGGTGCGCGACGAGTCGGTGTACGCCGCGGCGAAGGCCGGCGTCGCGGCGTTCGCCGGCAGCCTCAACGACGAACTCGGCGGCACCGGCGTCGGTGTGACCACCGTGATCGCCGGTGCGGTCGCGACCGAATTCTTCGACCGCCGCGGGCGCGCCTACGACCGCGCGTTCCCGCGGCCGGTCGCGCCGGGCCGGGTCGCCGGGGCCATCGTGCGCGCTATCGAGCGGGATCGCGCGTGGGTCGTCGTACCCGCCTGGATGCATGTCCCGATGCGCGTGCACGGTGCGGCGCCGGGGCTCTACCGTGCCTTGTCCGCCCGCTGGGGCTGATGCTCCGCCTGCTCCAGCCGGGCGAGCCAGGCGTTGTACGCCGCCAGCGCGTCGTCGCTGTCGGCCGACGGGCTGCGGCCGGTGCCGGCGGCGGCGCCCTCCGTGGCCCGGCTGGCGAGTGTTTGCTCCCGGGCGCGCTCCAACCAGCCCAGCCCACTTCGCCCGCGCAGGGTCGAATCCCGCGACCACAGGATGAAGGCGATGAGTACGAGGCCGAGCATCAGGCCGTCGCCCACCACCCACATGGTGCCGCCGGCGGTGTGGGCGTCGGACAGTGCGCTCGGGCCCCAGTCGCGCGGCGCCATATGCATCCCGCCGGGTGGGCGGGTGTACATCATCAGCGCGATCCCGGTGAAGGTGTCGACGGGCATGGTGAGCAGCAGCAGCGCCAGCCGGCCGACGTGCGAGGGTCGGTGCCGGATCGGCTCGTCACCGAAGATCGGCAGGAAGTACAGATATCCAGCCACCAGGTAGAGCAGGTGCTCGCCCACCCGCCCGGACGTGCTGCCCATGAAGACGCCGGCCAGACCGGTCAGGTGCGTGCCGACGATGGTCGCGGCATAGATGGCGCCGGCTCCGATCGGGGACGTGATGACGCCGACGACGGGGGAGCGCAGCACCCGCTTGATCGCCGTATGGACCGGGTTGCGGGTCGCGTGCATCGCCAGGATGATCGGCCGGCCACTCACCAGCAGCGCGGGTGCGACCATGATCAGCGCCAGGTGCTGCAGCATGTGCACCCACATCAGGGTGTCGTCGTAGACGCCGATGCTGCCCATCGTGGCGACGGCGATGACCGCCAGTCCGGCGGTGAACAGCGCCGTGTGCCGCAGCGGCCACCGGCCCGCGGGGTGTGCGCGGCCGACCCGAGCGGCCCCCCACAGGTACGCCGCGAGGACCACGACGAGCGGCACCAGCGCGCCGGCCTGCACATGCCAGCTGGTAATCCAGCGCAGGCCGCCGATGGGCGGCAGCATTGTCGTGCCACCCATGTCCATGCCGCCCGGGCTCATGGGAGAACCATAAGCGACAGGGGAATCAGTCGCGCCTTGGATCAGTGCTCGACGGCGGCACGGATCGACTGGCGCAACGAACCCATGGTTGCCATGACGGCGGTCGGCTCGTAGCCACAGTGCGCCATGCAGTTGTTGCACCGCTCATCGCGGCCGCGGCCGTACTTGCTCCAGTCGGTGTCCTCGACCAGTTCCTTGTACGTCTTGGCGTAACCGTCGGACATCAGGTAGCACGGCTTCTGCCAGCCGAACAGCGAGTACGACGGCACGCCCCACGCGGTGCATTCGTAGTCGACCTTGCCCTCGAGGAAGTCCAGGAACAGCGGGGAGTGGTTCAGTCGCCATTTCTTGCGCCGGCCGTCGTCGAAGGCCTTACGGAACAGCTCGCGGGTCTCCTCTACGCCGAGGAAGTGATCCTGATCCGGCGCCTTTTCATAGGCGTACGCAGGGGAGATCATCATCTGGTCGACCTTGACGTCGTCGTTCAGGAAGTTCAGCACGTCGATGATGGTCTGCGGGGTGTCGGTGTTGAAGAACGTGGAGTTGGTGTTGACGGTGAAGCCGCGGGCCTGCATCTCCTTGATGGCCGCGATCGCCTCATCGAAGACGCCCACCTTGCTCACCGACTCGTCGTGGCGTTCCTTCAGCCCGTCGACGTGCACGACGAAGGAGAAGTACGGCGACGGCTTGAAGTCGAAGCGGTCGATCCGCTTGCGCAGCAGCACGGCGTTGGTGCACAGGTAGACGAATTTCTTGCGCTTCACCAGTTCGTTGACGAGCACGTCGATCTCCGGATGCATCAGCGGCTCGCCGCCGGCGATCGACACCATCGGCGCACCGCACTCGTCGATGGCCGCGAGCGCCTGCTGCACCGGCATCCGCTGCCGCAGCGTGTCGGCGGGATGCTGGATCTTGCCGCAGCCGGCGCACTTGAGGTTGCAGGCGAAGAGCGGCTCCAGCTCCACGATCAACGGGTACTTCTCCCGCCGCAGGACCTTCTGCTTGGCGATGTACGCCCCGGTCCTAACTGCCTGCCGGATCGGAATGCTCACGTGGTCAGCTCCTTGGGAAGGGAGAATTCGACGGACTCTGTCACGACGGTGTGCTCGACCCGCTCCACCGGCCCGAGACCGGACAGCGCGGTGACGACCCGCTCCACCAACGCGGGCGGCGCGGACGCTCCGGCGGTGATACCGACGTTACGCCGGCCGGTGAGCCACCCAGGGCGGATGTCTGTCTCGTCGTCGACGAGGTAGGCACGACCGCACTCCCGGCTGGCCAGCTCGACCAGTCGCCTGGAATTGGACGAATTCGTCGACCCGACGACGAGCACGATGTCGCTGTAGGCGGCCACCTCGGCGACGGCGGCCTGCCGATTGGTGGTGGCATAGCAGATGTCATCCGACGACGGCCCGCGCAGCGCCGGGAAGCGCGCCCGCAGGGCGTCGACGATGTCCCGGGACTCATCCACCGCGAGGGTCGTCTGCATCAGGTAGGACACCCGCGCGGCAGCGAGCAGGTCAAGGGCCCCGACGTCCTCGACCGACTCGACCAGGACGGTGCGCTCGGGCGCCTCGCCGAGCGTGCCCTCGACCTCTTCGTGCCCGCGGTGCCCGATCAGCACCACGGTGTCGCCGCGGCCGGCGTAGCGGCGGGCCTCGGCGTGCACCTTGGCCACCAGCGGGCAGGTGGCGTCGACGACGGTGAGATTGCGTGCGGTGGCCTCGGCGCGCACCTGCGGTGAGACACCGTGCGCCGAGAACACCAGGACCGAGCCGTCGGGTACGCCGTCGACCGCCTCGACGAAGATCGCGCCGCGGGCCTGCAGATCGCGCACGACGTGGATGTTGTGCACGATCTGCTTACGTACGTAGACCGGCGCGCCGTACCGCGTCACCGCCGCGTCGACGATGGCGATGGCCCGCTCCACGCCGGCGCAGAACGACCTCGGACCGGCCAGCCGCACCGTGCGTGGCGCGCATGCGTCGGCCCAGATCTGCAGCGCCGGGGCGCTGCGCGCCAACACCTGGCGGGCGTGCAGGCGGACGGTGATCGTACCAGGGTGGAC
>JBPCOR010000155.1:0-17086 GCA_051000035.1 Mycobacteriales bacterium
GGGTACTCCTGGGCGTCGCCGTGGCGGCCGCGCTGGCGTTCCTCGCGCTGCCGGTAGTTGCGATCTTCGCCAACACCAGCCCGGCAAGCCTGGCCTCGAGCCTGGGTGATCCGGTCGCCATCGACGCCCTGGAGTTGAGCCTGCAGACGACGTCGATCGCGGTGGCGATCATCGTGATAGTCGGCACCCCGGCCGCCTACCTGCTGGCGACGCGGTCGTTCCCCGGCCGCTCGGTCGTGGTCACGTTGGTGGAGTTGCCGCTGGTGCTGCCGCCCGCCGTTGCGGGAATAGCGCTGCTGGCAGCCTTCGGCCCAGCCGGGCTGCTCGGTGGGGTGCTCGGCGGCGCGCACATCGAGCTGGTGCTGCAAACCGCCGGCGTGGTCGTCGCGTTGGTATTCGTGGCGGCACCGTTCTACCTGCGCCAGGCGCAGGCGGCCTTCGGCGCGGTCGATCGCAGCTGGCTGGAGGCCGCACGGACGCTGGGGGACGACGAGGCGCACGCGTTCATGCGCGTCGCCGTGCCCGCCGCGCGTCCGGGTCTGCTGGCCGGCCTCGCCCTGGCGTGGGGCCGCGCGCTGGGTGAGTTCGGCGCCACCCTGATCTTCGCCGGCTCGTTCCGCGGGATCACCCAGACCACCCCGCTGGCGATCTACGACCAGTTCTCCAGCGACCTGACGGGCGCGCTCGCGCTTTCCGCGGTGCTGGTCATCGCCTCGGCGGCGTTGCTGCTGCTGGTCAAACTCGTCGCCGGGGGCGGGGGGCTGGGTGCTACGCGTTGAGACCGCCACCCGGCTGGGCTCCTTCGAGCTGCGGGTCGACCTCGATGTCCCGGCCGGCGACTGCGTGGCCCTGGCCGGCCCGTCGGGGGCGGGCAAGAGCACCCTGCTGCGCATCATCGCCGGCCTCGTGACGCCCGACCGCGGACACGTCGCGTGCAATGACGAGGTATGGCTGGACACCACCCAGGGCGTCGATGTCGCACCCGAGCGCCGGCGCTGCGGCTACCTGTTTCAGGACTACGCGCTGTTCGCGCACCTGCGAGTCTGGCAGAACGTCGCGTACGCCCTACGCGGGCGACCCCGCTCGCAGCGGCGTATGCGCGCCCACGAGCTCCTCGAGCGCTTCGGCATCGGCCAGCTCGCCGGCGCCCGGCCCGGCGCGCTCTCCGGCGGCGAGCGCCAGCGTGGGGCGCTCGCTCGCGCGCTCGCGCGCCAGCCCAGCGCGCTGCTCCTCGACGAGCCGCTGTCGGCCCTCGACACCCGCAACCGCGCACGCGCCGGACGCGAGCTGACCTCGATCCTGCGCGGCATCGACGTCCCGACCGTGCTGGTCACCCACGACTTCTCCGAGGCCGCGCTGCTCGGCGACGGGGTCGCGATCATCGACGGTGGGCGCATCGTCCAGCAGGGCAGCGCCAGCGAGCTCGCGGCCATCCCGGCCACCGCATTCGTCGCCGACTTCACCGGAGCGGTCGTGCTCACCGGCGCCGCCCGCGCCGGCGCCGATGGATTGACCGCCGTAGACCTCGACGGCGGTGGGACGGTCACCGCGCCCCGACACGCCCGCGGGCCGGTCGCCGTCAGCGTCTACCCCTGGGAGATCGCGATCGAGCCCGCCGGGACGCCCCCGACGAGCTCGGCGCAGAACCGCCTGCCCGTCGAGATCGTTTCTGTCACGTCGGTCGGCAATCGCGTCCGGCTCGGCCTCGCCGGCCCCCAACCCATGGCCGCCGAGATCACCGAGACCGCGGCCCGCGAGCTCGCCCTCGCCCCCGGCGCACAGGTCACCGCAACCTGGAAGGCCGCGGCCACCCAGCTGCTGGATCGCTGAACCGGCTATCCGTTCGGGAACAGCGGCAGCGACGCGGCTCTTGCCCCGGTCGGGGCGACACCACCGGACTTCAGCGCGTAGGACATTACCTGGTTGAACAGCGGCGCCGCGACATCGCCGCCGAGGTAGTCGGTCTGCGGGCTGTCGACCATCACCGAGATGACGTACCGGGGTGCGTCCGCGGGTGCCATGCCGGCGAAGGTGGAGAAGTAGTCGGAGTTGGAATAGCCGGCCGCGGTGGCTTTCTGCCCGGTCCCCGTCTTGCCGGCCACGGTGTAGCCGGGGATGGCCGCCCGCGGCGCTGTGCCGCCCTCCTGGGTCACCATCTGCAGCATCCGCCGCAGCGTCGTGGCCGTCCGCCGGCTGACCACGCGGATCGGCCGCGGGGACTGCCCGGCAGTCACCGTGCCGTCGGGGGCGGTGACGCTCCGCACGATCCGCGGCGGCATCCGCACGCCGTCGTTCGCGATCGCCTGATACATGCTCGCCAGCTGCAGGCTCGTCACGGCGACGCCCTGACCGATCGGCAGGTTACCGAAGGTGCTGCCCGACCAGTTCTTCATCGCCGGCAGCAGCCCGGCACTCTCGGCGGGGAGCTGCACGCCGGACGTCGTGCCCTCCCCGAACGCCTTGGCGTAGTGGTCCCAGTTCCTCGCGCCGAGCTTCTGGGCGATCATGAGCGTGCCCACATTGCTTGACTTGGCGATGATCCCGGTCGCGGTCCACGAGACGGGGCTGTGCACCCAGTCGTCGTGGATGACCCGGTCGGCGACCGTCAGCTGCCCGGGCACCGTGAACGGCGTGGTGGGCGTGATCAGGTGATGCTCGAGGGCGCCGGCGAAGGTGATGACCTTGTTGACCGACCCCGGCTCGAACACACTCGACACGTTGGGGTTACCGACGTGCTCGGGGTTGGCGCCCGGGTCGTCGGCGTTGTACGTCGGCGCGGACGCCAGGGCGAGCACCCGCCCGGTCCGCGCGTCGAGGACGCTGACCTGCCCGTCGAGGGCGCCGGTCGATTTCACCGCCTGCACGAGCGCCGTCTGCGCGACGTACTGCAGGTCCTGGGAGATGGTGAGCCGGACCGTCGAGCCGGCGATCGGCTTGATCTCCTTGTGTACGCCGGACGGGATGACCTCGCCGTCCGTCCCGACCTCGACGGTCAGCTCGCCGGGCCGGCCGGCGAGCACGCCGTCGTATGCCTCCTCGATGCCCGCGCGCCCGTTGCCCCCGCCGTCGGTGAAACCGACGATGTTGGCGCCGACCGTGCCGCCGGGATGCATCCGGTCCGGCTCGGGTATGACCCCGATGCCCTTGACGTTGAGCTTCATGACCTGCTCGGCGAGCTTGGGATCGACCCGCCGGGCGAGGTAGACGAATCGGGTATCCGGCCGCTTCTGCACGGCCGTGAGGATCGCCTGCTGCAGGTCGCCCGCCGGCACGTGCAGGACGGGGGCGATCAGCTGGGCGGTGCTGAACGGGTTGCCGAGCATCGACGGGTCGGCGAAGACCGCGCGCGCGTCGACGCTGAAGGCGAGCTGCTGCCCGTCGCGGTCGAGGATCTGACCCCGCTGCGGCTGGAAGTCGGTGGTCCGCAGGCGCGACGCCTCGGCCGCCGCCGCGTAGGGCCGGGCATCGAGACCCTGCAGCTGCACCAGCCGGCCGCCGAGCACGACGACCAAGATTACCACCGCGGCGAGACTCACCGACAGCCGGCGGGAATGGCTGCCGAGGCGCAACGGCGTCCGCCGGTCGCGGCGCGGACGGTTGCTCACCCGTGCGCTCCGCCCGCGGCCTTGACCGGCGGCGGCGGAGCGATCGCCCGGGTGGGGTTACCGAGGATGCGGGTCGAGCCGTCCGGCTGGACCTGGATGAACGCCGGGTCGCCGCCGGCGACCATGCCGAGCGCCCGGGCCGCAGCGGCCAGGTGCTGCGGGGTGTCCAGCGCCTGGATCCGCCGCTGCAGCTCCTGCTGTTGCACGACCAGCACGTTGTTGGTGTCCTGCAACTTGCGCTGGGCGAACGATCCGGACGCCGACCCGGTGTTGACGAGCAGCAACAGCACCAGACCAGCCGTGAGCAGGCCCAGCACGAGCAGCACGAACGGCGTCCGTGGCGCACCGCTGCGCGCCACCCGCCCGATGCGGTCGGCGACGGACCCGGTCTGGCGATTCGGGCGGCCGGGCCGGCTGGCCCGACCGGCCAGCCGCCCAGCCGCGGGCCCAGCCGCGGGCCCGGCGACGGTCGTGGCGCTCACGCTGCCTCCTTGATTCGCTCCGCCGCCCGCAGCCGGGCCGACGCTGCTCGTGGGTTGCTCATCAGCTCGGCCTCGCCGGCCCGATCCGGGCCCTTGGTCAGCAGCCGCAGGGTCGGTGCGTGCTCCGCGAGTGGCACCGGCAGGTCCGGCGGCGTGCTGTCGGCCGCCCGCGCCGCGAGCGCCCGCTTGACCTCGCGGTCCTCCAGCGAGTGGTAGCTGAGCACGACGATCCGGCCGCCGACGGCGAGCGCGTCGACCGCCGCCGGAAGCGCTCGCCGCAGGGCCGGGAGTTCGTCGTTGACCTCGATGCGCAGCGCCTGGAAGGCGCGCTTGGCCGGGTGACCACCTGTGCGCCGGGTGGCGGCCGGGATGGCCGCACGGACCAGGTCGGCGAGCCTCGCGGTGGAGACGATGCGCTCCCGCCTGCGCTCGGCGTCGATGGATTCCGCGATCCGCCGGGCGAAGCGTTCCTCGCCGTACTCCCGCAGGATCCGGGCGAGATCGGCGACGGCGTAGTCGTTCACGACGTCCTGCGCGCTGTGCCCGCGGGTGGGGTCTATGCGCATGTCCAGGGCCGCGTCGGCCGCGTAGGAGAAGCCGCGCCGGCGTTCATCGAATTGCAGCGACGAGACGCCGAGGTCCAGCAGTACGCCGTCGACCCGGGTCAGGTCCAGGTCGTGCAGTACGGCCGGCATCGCGTCGTAGACGGCCTGCACCAGGTAGACCCGGGCGGCGTACGCCGCCAGCCGGACACCGCTTCGGGCGATGGCCTCGGGATCGCGGTCGATACCGACGAGCGTGAGCCCCGGGTGGCGGCGTAGCAGTGCCTCGGCGTGACCGCCCATCCCGACGGTGGCATCGACGACGACCGCTCGCCGGCCGGCGATGGCCGGTTCCAGCAGACTCAGCACGCGTCCGAGCAGGACGGGGACATGCCCATGAGCGGGCCCGGGGCCGCCGGCCGGTCGGCTCACAGCCGCTCCAGCAGGACGGCCAGCAGCGGCACCCCGGCGAGTACGAGCGTCGCGAGCGCGAAGAGGAGGAGACTCGCACGCACGTCGGCTGCAAGCGACGGCGGCGCCGGCCGCGCCAGGACGTCCGACTCGACCGGCGCCGGCGCCGCGAGGGGGCCCTGATCGGTCCACGCCCCGGGCGCGGCAATCGTCGCGGTGCGGACGGCGGCGACGGCGGTCATCGGTCGGTCCTCCCGGTGGTGACCCTCTAGCTGGGGTGGGCGGGCACGGTGCCCGCGGACGGGTGGTGGGCGGTGGTGAGCGCTTTGCCGACCGGCGGCCGTCAGTCGTGGTCCCCACCCGCCGGTCGCCAGGCACCGGGGAAGGTGCGCCAGGAGACGCTGGCGGGGGGAGGCCGCGACGTACGACCCGGGCCGTCGGTACGGCGATCACAGGACGCCCGGCAACACCTCCGTCTCCAGATCGGCGAAGGCCTGCTCACGATCGGCGAGGTAGGCGTCCCAGCTGTCGGTCGCCCAGATCTCGACCCGGGTGTTCGCGCCGATGACAACGCATTCCTTGGCCAGCGAGGCGTAATCGCGCAGCGTCGCCGGGATCGTGATCCGGCCCTGCTTGTCCGGAGCCTCGTGCGAGGCGCTGGCGAAGAAGACCCGGCTGTAGTCCCGCGCTGCCCGCTGCGTCACCGGAGCCGACGCCAACGCCTCGGTGACGCGGTGAAACTCCGGCACCGGGAAGACGAAGAGGCAGCGCTCCTGGCCCTTCGTCACGACAACCCCCTCCGCGAGCTCCTCCCGGAACCGGGCCGGCAGAAATAGCCGTCCCTTGTCGTCGAGCCTGGGGTGGTGAGTGCCGAGGAACATGCCACCCCCAGCACCTATTCGCCTTGCTCCACTTTGCGCCACCATACCCCACCATGCACCACAGTCAATGTGGAACGCCCCACCGGCGTGCTCCAGGTGCGACCGGCCGCACCGCCGGCGGGCGAGCGCATTTGCCGACGGTTTGACAGACTCTCTAGCGAGCGCCCCCGGGAGGCCCGAGTGACCGTGCACGGCATGTCCGAACACGCCGGATCGTTGGTGAGTCTGCAGCAGGTTCGCGAAGCGACCGGCCGTATTGCCGACAACATCGGGCGGGTCATCGAGGGCAAGCCGGATGCCGTTCGACTCGCGGTGATCGTGCTGCTCGCCGAAGGCCACCTGCTCATCGAGGATGTACCAGGCGTGGGTAAGACCAAGCTCGCCAAGGCCCTCGCTCGCTCGATCGACTGCTCGGTACGCCGGGTGCAGTTCACCCCCGACCTGTTGCCGAGCGACATCACCGGTGTGAGCGTCTACAACCAGGAGACCCGCGACTTCGAGTTCAAGCCCGGCGCCGTCTTCGCCAATCTCGTCGTCGGCGACGAGATCAACCGGGCCTCCCCCAAGACGCAGTCCGCGCTGCTGGAGTGCATGGAGGAACGGCAGGTCACCGTCGACGGAACGACGTACCGGCTGGAGTCCCCGTTCATGGTGGTCGCGACACAGAACCCCATCGAGATGGAAGGCACCTACCCGCTTCCGGAGGCGCAGCGGGACCGCTTCACGGCGAGGTTGTCGATGGGCTACCCCGACGCCGACGCCGAAATGGCGATGCTCGCCGACCAGGCCGGGGCCGACCCGCTCGACACCCTCGGGGCGGTGTCCACCGCGACCGAGGTGCGCGACCTCATCGTCGCGGTCCGCGGCATCCACGTCTCCACCGAGGTCCTCCGCTACGCCGTCGCGCTGGTCGACGCGACCCGCAAGAGCCCGGAGCTGCGACTCGGCGCGTCGCCCCGCTCGACATTGCAGTTGCTGCGAGCCGCCAAGGCGGCCAGCGCGCTCGACGGGCGCGACTACGTCCTGCCCGATGACCTGCAGCAGCTGGCGAGGCCGGTTCTGTCGCACCGGCTGATCCCGACGGCCGAGGCCCAGATCGGCCGCCGGAGCTCCGACGCGATCGTTCTGGACCTGCTGCGCCGACTGCCGATCCCGCAGCCGGCGGACGCGAGCACCACGCCGATGCAGGTCCGCGGCCGGCGCCGGTCCGGCGCCCAATACTGGTCCGACCCGGCGTAGGCCCGCGATGCGCGCGGCGATGTCAGGACTGACCATCCGGGGCAGATGCCTGATCGCCGCCGGCGCGGCCGCGCTGCTGTGCTCGATCGTGCTGGGCGAGAAGGACCTGATGCGGGTGGCGATCCTGCTGCTCGCCCTGCCGCTCGTCTCGGCCGTGGTCGTGGCCCGGACCCGCTTCCGGCTGACCTGCCGCCGGGTTCTGCTGCCCGATCACGTCGCCGCCGGTGAGCGTGCCGAGGTGCAGCTCACGCTGGAGAACGTCTCCCTGCTCCCCACGGCCCCGCTGCAGCTGGAGGACGAGCTGCCCTACGCCCTGGGCGGGCCGTCGAGATTCCTCGCCGAGCGCACCGCCGCCGGGCGCCGCCGGCAGGTCAGCTACTCGGTGCGGTCCGATCTGCGCGGCCGGTTCCGGGTCGGCCCGCTGCGGATCCGGTTCAGCGATCCCTTCGGCCTGGTCGAGATCACCCGAAGCTTCACGGCGATCGAGGTGCTCACCGTCGTCCCCGCCATCAGCCCGCTGCCGGCCGTCCGGATCGGCGGCGCGTGGTCGACCGGCGGGTCGAGCTCCAGCCGGTCGGTGAGCAGTCGCGGCGAGGACGACGCCGCCACCCGGGAGTACCGGCACGGCGACGACCTGCGCAAGGTGCACGGGCGCTCGACCGCGCGGACCGGGAACCTGATGGTTCGCCGGGAGGAGCGGCCGTGGCAGGCCCGGGCGAGCCTGCTGCTCGACACCCGCGGCGGCGCGCACCGCGGCGACGCGCCCGAATCCAGCTTCGAGTGGGCGGTCAGCACCTTCGGGAGCATCGGCGTGCACCTGCTGCGCCGCGCCTACGGCATCTCCACCGTCGTCGGTGGCCGGCAGATCCCGGTGACGGCGGAGCTGGGCTTGCTCGACCGGCTCGCCGAGGTCCGGCTGACCCGCACGGACGACCTGGACGAGCTGGCGACCTCGATGCGGGCCGGTGACCAGGACGCGACCATGGTGGCCGTGCTCGGGTTGCTCACCACCGAGCAGGCCCAGCTGCTCGCCGGCTGCCGCGCCCCGACGACGCCCAGCGTCGCTATCCTGGTGGAGTCGACCTCGTGGCTCTCCCTCAGCGACGAGGCGGCGGACCGGTCGCTGGCTCTCGCGGCGGCGGCGGGCACGGTCTTCGCGACCGCCGGATGGCGGGTCGTGCACGCTCGCCGCGGTGACACCGCGGCCCGGGTATGGGGAAGCGCCGGGCTGGGCGAGTCCGGGCTCCGGGCGACCTTCATGGAACAGGGCCGCTGATGAAACAGAGCCGTTCATGGAAACGGGCCGCTGATGAAACAGAGCCGCTGATGGCACGACCGAACGGCGGTCGCGCCTCGTGACCCCGACGACGCGGCTGTCGATCACGGCCGGGGTCGCCACGCTGCTCGCCGCGGTGCCGCTGGCGCGTGCGTTCGACCGCCCGACCTGGCTCGGCTACGCGGCACTCGCGGTCGTGATCGTCATCGGCCTCGGCCTGGCCGCGCGCGCCGTCCGCCTGCCCGGCTGGCTGGTCGTCGTCGTACAGCTGCTGGGCCTGGTCTTCTTCCAGGCCATCGCCTTCGCCGGCGAGGACGCGTGGGGTCATGTCATCCCGTCCGACGACAGCTTCTGGACCTTCGGTGCCCAGATCGAGAGCGGTTTCCGGGACGCGCAATTCCTCGCCCCGCCGGTACCCGATGAAGCCGGCATGATGCTGCTCGCCGCGCTGGGGATCGCGCTCGCCGCGATCGTCGTCGACATCGTCGCCGCGACCCTGCAGCGGGCGGCGGTCGCCGGCCTCCCGCTCCTCGCGTTGTACGCCATCGCCGTATCCATCAGCCCGGGCGTCAGCTGGCTGGAGTTCACCTTCGCCGCGATCGGCTACCTGCTGCTGCTGGCCGTCGAGGAACACGACCGGATGTCGCGCTGGGGCCGGCGAACCGCCGACGAAGCGACCGCGCCGGGTGAGTTCCGGACCCCCCGGCCGGTCGCGGCCGGGCGCATCGGGATAACCGCGCTGGCCATCGCGATCGTGCTGCCGCTGCTGATCCCCGGCGTGAGCGGCAACCTGCTGGCGCAGATCGGGCGTGGACCGGACTCGGGTAGCGGCGGCACGGGGCACCGCGGCAACCGCATCGACCCGTTCGCGGGCTTCATCGGCAGCCTGACCAGCGACAAGGTGACCACCCTGCTGACGATCAAGCCGAGCGTGCCCGACCCGTACTACCTGCGGACATCGGTGCTGGATGCCTACACCTCGACCGGCTGGATCGAGAGCGACCGGGCCAGGCAGGGCAGCTCCGGGCCGGCCGGCGCCGACCCTGGGCTCGCCAACCTGGCCAAGACGCCCGGTGCCACCCGCACGGTCGCTGCCAGCATCGCCATCGACGCCTACGCCGGCGGTGCCATCCCCGTCTACTACGACACCAGCTCCGTGCGGGGCCTCCCCGGCAGTCTGCAAAGTCACCAGGGGCTGGGCGAACTCAGCAGTTCGACCGCGCTGCATCCGGGTCAGCACTACACCTTCCAGGCGACCGATCCCCGGCCGTCTCGGGCGCTCCTGGAGGCGTCCGCGCCGCTGTCGCACTCCGACCCGATGTGGCGGACCTGGACGCAGCTACCGGCGGTATCCCCGAAGGTCACCCAGATCACCCGGAAGGTGACGGACCCCGCCGGGACGCCGTACGACAAGGCGGTCGCGCTGTATCACTACTTCCGGGATACGGGGGGATTCACCTACGAGCTGCAGGCTCCGGCCGGCTCGAAGGATCCGCTGCTGAACTTCCTCACCAAGAAGACCGGCTTCTGCGAGCAGTACGCCTCGGCAATTGCCGCGATGCTGCGGATCGGCGGCGTACCCGCGCGGGTGGTGCTCGGGTATACGGACCCGGCGAGTAGCCGCCAGCCGGGCGGCGACCGGCGGGTCACCAACCTCGACGCCCACGCCTGGGGCGAGGCCTACTTCGCGGGCGTCGGCTGGGCGCCGTTCGACCCGACCCCGCTGACCGACGGCCGGTGCCAGGGCACGACCTACCTGGCGGACCCGAACCAGCCCGCGCCCGGGCCGACCTCGATCGCGCCGTCGACGTCGGCACCGACGGGCGCGCCGAGCACGCACCCGCAGGGACCGGTCGTCCCGACCGGCGGCGGAAACGGGTCGGGGTCCTCCGGTGGAGCCGGGCTGGTTCCGCTGTGGCTGCTCGGGGTCGTCGGCGGGATCGTCGTGCTGGCCGTGCTCGGCGCGGCGCCGGGGCTTGTCCGCCGGGGCTCCCGCCGCCGCCGGATAGCGCTGGCCGGCGGCGCCGACGCGGTCGCCGCGGCACGCGCCGCCTGGACCGAGGTCGTCGCGACGGCCCTGGACTGCGGCGTGCGGCTTCGCTCGGTCGACTCCCCCCGGGCCGCGGCGGCATCGCTACGTGCCGGTGGCGGCGCGGGAATCGGTCGGCTGGATCGGCCGGCGGCAGCGTCGGTCACCCTGATCGCCCTCGCCGAGGAGCGGGCCCGCTACTCCGCGACGCCCGGCGTGGATGGGCATCTGCCGACGGCCGTACGCGCCGCGATCACCGGATTGACCGCCCGGCTCTCCGGTCGGCAGCGGCTGCGGGCCGCCGTGCTGCCACCGTCGATGATCAGAGCCGCTGCGTATGCCGTCGAGGAGTATCGGCTGGCCCTGCGGCGGCTGGCAGCGGCGATCCTGCACCCGAGACGGTGGCCGACGCCCGGTCGCTGACCGAGCTCGCCGGCTCGATCGGCCGGTGGGTCAGCGCTGGTCGAAGCGGCGGCGGAAGCGTTCTTCCATCCGCGTCAGCAGCGACCCACGGGCCGCTCCGGACCGGCGGGATCCGCGGCCGCTGCGGGTGCGGCGGGGCGCCGCGCCCGGAGTCGCCGAGCCGGCGACCTTCAGGTCGGTCCGCCCGGAGATGCGTTTGTACTGGGTGACACCGTAGATGGCGGCGCCGAACATGATGCAGAAACCCAGCACGCCGGTGATCGGAACGCCGAGGACGAGCTGAGGCTTGACCACGCCGGCGACCAGCACCACCAGGCCGACGATGAAGAGCACGACCGCGCGAAAGACGCGCCGGCGGGTGACGGTCCGCAGGTCAGTCGCCCGCACGGTCGAGGCGAATTTCGGATCCTCGGCGTAGAGAGCCTGCTCGATCTGCTCGAGCAGGCGCTGCTCGTGATCGGAGAGCGGCACGGCGCTCCTCCCAGTCGTGCTGGATCCGCCGGCCGAGGCCGGTGAACCATGGTGAACAGTCCTCGGGTGCGGGCAAAGTGGTGGTGCGGGCGTTCGTCGCGGTGGCAATCTCACCGCCACTGCATCAGGATACGTCGTCGGAGCATAAGAGGTCGCGCGAGTGCCAAGGAAGCCCCGCCCGCACATCGAGAGGTCAGCTCTCCGGCGCCCGGCTCGGCAACAGGACAGCGGGGCCGACGGCGTCGGACCCGAACCGCCGGACCGCCGCATCGGCCGCCCGGTCTGCCTCCCGCCAGCCGACGGCGCGCTCTCCGAGGAGCATCTGCTCCGGCTCCTCGGCGTCGATGATGCCCTCGACCCGGACGCCGAGCAGTCGAACGCCGCCGTGACCGGCGGGGGTACCGGCCCGGTCGAGGACGTCGTAGAGCTCCCGGGCGATGGCGTAGACCTGCCGGTCCGTGTCGGTCGCGGCGGGCATCGTCCGGGAGCGGGTCAGGGTCGTGAAGTCGGCGAGGCGGACCTTGATCGACACGGTGCGCGCCCGGTGGTTGCCGGCGCGCAGCCGGCGGGCGGTTCGGGACGCGAGGCGTAGCAGCTCCCGGTCGATCGCGGCCCGGTCGAAAAGGTCGGTGCCGAAGGTCTCCTCGGCGCCGATGGACACCTCCGGGTCGCGGGCGTGCACCACTCGCGGGTCGCGGCCCCAGGCGAGCTCGTGCAGGTGCCCGCTCGCGGCCGCCCCGACGGCGCTGGCCAGCCGGGCCGGCGGGATGAGCGCGAGGTCGGCGATGGTGCGCACGCCGATGCGCTGCAGCGCCTCGTTCGTCCGCGGGCCGACACCCCACAGCGCGGTCGCCGGCAGCGAGTGCAGAAACGCCACGGCGCCGTCCCGTGGCACGACGAGCAGGCCGTCGGGTTTGCACCGTGCCGACGCGACCTTCGCCACGAACTTGGTGGCCGCGACACCGACCGAGCAGGGCAGCGACAGCTCGGTCCGGATGCGGGTGCGGATGAGCGCCGCGATCCGCGCCGGTGGGCCGATCCGGCGGCGGGCACCCTCGACATCGAGGAACGCCTCGTCCATGGAGAGCGGCTCGACGCGCGGGGTGATCTCACCGAACACGGCCATCACCTCGCGGGACGCCTCGCCGTAGGAATGATGGTCGGTGGGCAGCACGATCGCCTGCGGGCACAACCGCACCGCCCGGGCAGTCGACATCGCGCTGTGCACCCCGAAGCGGCGCGCTTCATATGTCGCGGAGCACACGACTCCGCGGGTGCGCGTGCCGCCGACGATCACCGGTTTGCCCGCGAGCTCGGGGCGGCGGCGGATCTCGACGCTGGCGAAGAAGGCGTCCATTTCGACGTGCAGGATCGGGCAGCCGGTGTCATCGCCGACCGGCCCGTCGGCCGCGACGCGAGGCAGCTGATGGCTGCGCCCCATGGGCCACTCCCTACGCATCGGGTCTGGATCGACGGTACCCGCACGGGCCGACAGATCCGGCGCACCCGGGCCGGCGTCCGGGCCGGCGCAGGGACCCGCCGCCAGGGGACCGCCGATGGGGGACCGCCGATGGGGACCGCCGATGGGGACCGCCGTCAGGACCGGCGGGCCAGCACGTGCAGCAGGGCAGCGATGTCCCGGTACGGCGGGCGGTCACCGGCCAGCGCCTCCAGCCGCCGCAGCAGCGCGGTGTCGGTTTCCGGCCGGTCCGCGGGCATCAGCGCACTGAACACACCCACGCCGTGCATGGTCTCGGGGTGCAGCCCGGCGACGGTGAGCAGGGCGGCGAGCGAGTCGGTGTCGAGGAGGCGTGACTCGGCGACCGAGGCGGGCATGCGGGTCGGTTCGGTGAGCAGCTCGATAGCCTGTTCGAGATGGCCGCGGATAGCGCGGGACAGCACCACGGCGGCGCGATTGGCCACCACGATGCTGGCCGCGCCGCCGGGGCGCAGTGTCGCGGCGACGGCGCGGACCGCCGCGCCGGGATCGTCGACGAGGTCGAGCACGCGGTGACACAGGACCAGGTCGAAGCGGGTGTCGCCGTCGATCACGTCGGCGAGGGACTCCAGGTCGCCCTGGATGCCCACCAGACCGGTCCGCACGCCGGCATCGTCGGCGCGCCGGCGCAGGGTGGCGAGCGCGTCGGCGCTCGGGTCGACGACGGTCACGTCGGCGCCGCCGGCCGCGATCCGGACCGCAACTCCGCCGCTGCCGCCGCCGACGTCGAGCACGCACGCGGGCCGGGCCGCGTCGTGGCGGGCCAGCTCCTGCTCGATCAGCGGCCAGGTCGCCGGACCGGGTGCACAGTGCGAATGCGACACGAGCTAGCCCTCCGGTTCCTCGACCAGCAGCCGTCCGGCGGCCCGCAATCGGCCCGCCGCGGCCGCAGCGTAGGCCGGCGTCGACCGGGCGTGGCCGCAGGTGGGGGTGAGGACGACGCCGCCGGCGAGGTCGACGGGGTCGAAGCCGAGCCGCCGCCACAGCAGCCGGGCCGAGTCGGCGACGGCCGGCGCCTCCGGCAGCTCGCTCGCTGCCCCGGATACGACGCCCAGCAGCAGCAGCATGTCGGCCTCGATGGCCTCGCCGAGCGGATCATCCATGCCGGTAAGCAGGTGCGCGTCCAGGCCCAGCCCGTCGGCGCCGGCGATTCGGAGCAGCGCGATCGGCGCGGCCGCGGCGCAGCAGTGCACCGCGACGCCAGCGACACCGGGCGTCGCCCGGACCCGGTTCATCACCCGCCGCATGGTGGCCGCGGCGTCGGACTCCTCGATTGCGGGCAGAACGTCGTAGCCGCTTGCGGTCGGCACCCGTCCGGCGAGAACCGCTGGCAGCGAGGGTTCGTCCAGCTGCACGACGACGTCGGCGCGCGGCAGGCGCTCACGCACCGATGCGACGTAGCGGGCCGCACCCTCGGCCAGGGAGTCGGCGATGTCCCTGGTGGCGCCGGGGTCGGCGATCGCCTTGTCGCCGCGGTGCAGCTCGATACCGGCGGCCAGCGCGTAGGGCCCGGCGATCTGCAGCTTCAGCCGGCCGGCGTAGTCGGGGGCGTGCTCGCCGAGTGCCTCCAGGTCGCGCGAATGCAGGTCCCGGGCCCGGCGCTCGTCGATGCCCGGTCGCCCGACCAGCCGCCACCCCGACGGCTGCAGGTCGACGGAGATGTCGACGAGCATGCCGGCCGCGCGGCCCAGCATGTCGGCACCGGGTCCGCGGGCCGGGAGCTCGGGCAAGTACGGCAGCTGCGGGTAGTCGTCGAACGCCGCCCGTACCGCGACCGCGGGGTCCTCACCGGGCAGCGAGCCCACGCCGGTGGCGACTCCGGCGCCGACCCGTAGCGCGGGTGGACCGGTCACGCCGCGGTCGTGGTCGCGTCGATGGTGGCCGACCCGATCACGACGTCGCCGTCGTAGAGGACCACCGCCTGACCGGCGGCAACGCCACGCTGGACGTCGTGCAGGTGCACCCGCAGGCAGTCGGGGGCGACGGTTGCGCGCGCGCGGGAGGCGGTGCCGTGGGCCCGCACCTGCGCGCGACAGTCGAACAACGGCGCCGGTGGCTCGCCGGAGGTCCAGACCGCCTTCGTGGCAACCAGATCGACGACGTCGAGCCGCTCGGAGGGGCCGACCCGCACGGTGTTGGTCGCCGGCTCGATGGACAGCACATAGCGCGGCCGGCCGTCGGCGCGGGACAGGCCGAGCCCCTTGCGCTGCCCGACCGTGTAGGCGAAGGCGCCGTCGTGCGAGCCGACCACGGCGCCGGTCTCGGCGTCCAGGACATCGCCGGGCGAGGCGCCCAGCGCCCGCTGCAGGAAACCCTTCGTGTCACCGTCGCCGATGAAGCAGATGTCGTGGCTATCCGGCTTGTCGGCGACCGCGAGACCGCGCCGCGCGGCCTCGGCCCGCACCTCGGCCTTGGTGGACTCGCCCAGCGGGAAGATCGCGTGCGCAAGCTGGTGCGCCGTACACACCGCCAGGACGTAGGACTGGTCCTTGCCGGGATCGACGCTGCGGGCGAGCACGCCGTCGCGCAGCCTGGCGTGGTGCCCGGTGACGACGGCGTCGAATCCGAGCGCGATGGCTCGGTCCAGTACGGCGGCGAACTTGATCTTCTCGTTGCACCGCAGGCACGGGTTGGGGGTACGTCCGGCGGCGTACTCCGAGACGAAGTCGGCCACCACCTCCTCGCGGAACCGGTCGGCGAGATTCCAGATGTAGAAGGGGATCTCGAGGACGTCGGCCGCGCGGCGGGCATCGCGGGCGTCCTCGGCGCTGCAGCAGCCGCGGCTGCCGGAGCGCGTCGGGGCGGGCGCCAGCGACAGCGCGAGATGCACGCCGGTGACGTCGTGCCCGGCGTCCACGGCACGCGCGGCGGCCACCGCCGAATCCACCCCACCGGACATGGCGGCGAGGACCTTCATGCCGGCACCTTCATACCGGCCAGTGTAGAGATCGGCGCCGGTGCCTTACTTCCGGCGAGGCGTGCCGCCTGCGGCACGGTACGCAGGACACAACGAGCGGGGCGGGCGACCCCCGGCCCTATGGCTGCGTCGCGGTGCCGCCCGCTCGGCCCTCGAGCGGGCCGAACACCGCGAGCGCATCGAGGTCGGAGTGCCGCGATCTCACGTACTCCGCTGCCCACCAGGCGGCGCCGGGATAGCCCGAGTCACGCGCGATCGCGGCGCAGGCGGCATCGAGGTCGAAGTCGGTACGTCGCAGCGAGACTGCGCCATGGTGCAGCAGTCCCCAGCACGCGCCGGGGCCGCCGTAGGGCATGCCGACGCTGCCGGGGTTGACGACGGTTCGGCCGCCGACGAGTCGTAGGAACGGCATGTGTGTGTGTCCGCAGACGATTGTTCGCACGTCCTCGTCGACGCCGCCGAGCACCTCGAGCCACCGGGCCGGACTGCTGTCTACCAGCGCGATCTCCTGGTCGTCTCGAGGCGTCGCGTGGCAGCACAGGACCGGACCGAATCCGGCGATCTCGAGGGTGACCGGGTATGGCAGCGCGGCGAGGCGGTCGACGTCGTCGGGCCGAAGAACCGAGGCGGCCCACCTCGCGATCGGGTCGGGGATCGACGTCGTGCCACCGCCCGCGGCGGTGACCAGCTCCCGGTCGGCGTTACCGCGCAGCCAGATCGCGCGGTCCCCGAGTGCTGCGAGCCGGTCCAGCGTCTGCACCGGAAGTGGCCCGGCAGCGATGTCGCCAGTGAGCACGATCGCCTCGGCGGCCAGGACGTCGGGCTCGGCGAGGACGGCGTCCAGCGCCGGGAGCACGCCGTGGATATCCGATAGCACCGCCACGCTGCCCCCGATCGTCATGCTAGGGCGCCGGGCGGGGTGGCGCGCGCGACCGCCGGGCCCATCGCCGCGATTGCCGCGTCGACGTCGGCGGTGGTGGAATTCCAGCCGAGCGAGCATCGAACGGCGCCCCGGGCGAGCGAGTCGGGCAGGCCGATCGCGGCCAGGACGCGGTTCGGCGTCGTCACCCCGGCCGCGCACGCCGACCCGGCGGAGCAGGCGATGCCGGCCTCGTCGAGCAGCATGAGCAGCAGATCCCCGGCGCAACCGGGAAAGCAGAAGTGGGCCAGCCCGGGCAGCCGGGCCACCCCCTCGCCGGTGACCACGACGCCCGGAACATCCCGGCGTACGCCCGCGACCAGTCGGTCCCGCAGCCGCTCCAGCCGCCGGGACCGGTGGGCGCGCTCACGCCGCAATTCCGTGACGGCGACG
>JBPCOR010000196.1:0-5655 GCA_051000035.1 Mycobacteriales bacterium
ATGACATAGCTGGCCGACGGCTGGGCCCGGAAGCCGGTCGTGCCCCGCGCGGCGATCCGCACCCGCACCGTGACCTGGGTGCCGAGGGAGTTCTGGATGGTGATGACCAGCGGGCTCTTCGTCGACGCCAGGCTGTAGGTGCCCTGCGTGGGCGGCACGACGAAGACCTGCCGGGTCAGCCGGCCAAGCTGCCTCGAGACGCTGGCCAGAAACCTGCCGGAGCCGACGGTGTCGCGACGCCACGCCGCCGCCGCCGCCGCGAGCAGACCGTCGTAGGACGGCAGCAGCATCCGGCGGGCGTCGGCGTTGTCCAGCGCGCTGCCGAAACCGTCGAGCTGACGGCTGGTCGCACCGATGCGGGCGGTCACGGCGGGCGGCAACTCGTCGTTGCCCGCCGAGGACGGGTAGCGCAACGGGTGGCCGTCGGCCGGCGGTTGCCGCAGGATCGTGCCGACCGAGACGGATCGGATCCAGGGCACCGACGCGGTGTCGGTGAGCAGGCTGCCGGCGTACTCCCGCCCCGGCGACCAGTTGTGCGCCGGGGCGACGACGACGGTGTGGCTCTGCCGGGAGGTCGCGGCGATGATCGCCAGCTCGGCCAGGAAGCGCTGCTCGTCGGCGCGCACGCCGGGGCTGAAGTCGGGGGTGGCGAGCGCGCTCAGGGTTCCGTCGCTGATGATGCCGGTGGCCTCGGCGCTCGGGGTGGGCAGCGACACGACAGGGGCGGCCGCGGGTACTGAACCGCTGACCGCGTCGGGTGACAGCACGATGGCCGCCGGCTCCTCGGCGGCGACCGTGTCGAGGGTCGCGTCGTCGAGTTCGCCGCCGACCGGCCAGGCGATCCGCGGGGTGGCGCTGATGTCGAGCGCGGTGCGCAGGACGTCGCTTCCGCGGGCGTACGCGCGGTTGATGATCGCGGCCTGATCCGCCCGGCGCAGGGCGACCAGGTCCGGGTCGGCGTAGGGCAGGGCGGTGATGGTCACGTTGCGCTGCTCGGCCAGTGCTCGTACGGCGGCGAGCCAGCTCCGCGCGGCCTGCCGGCCGGCACCGGCGTAGGTGCCGGAGCCGGTGGGTGACTGCACGCGGTACGGCGTCCGTGCACTCATGGTCTGCGCGGCGACGAGCAGCGCCGGGTCGATCGCCACGGTCAGGTCGACACCGGCCGGCGCGTGCCGGGCCACCGCGACCGAGCGGAACAGCCCGCCGGAGTCGAACGACGTCGCGAGGAAGTCGTCGGCGAACACGCCCGACGGCAGCTCGTGCGGCCGGGCGGTGATCGGCCACAGCCACGAGACCTGGACCGGATGCTTCGGTGCGGTCGGGAAGAACGGCAGGAAGGTGCCGGCCTCGCCGACCCGCGCGACGGTGCCGTCGAACTGGGTGGCGTTGAGGTTCACGAGCACCGGGTAGACGCCGGCCCGGTCCAGCCCCAGCGCTCGGGCCGAGCATCGGACGGTGTAGTCCTGCACGCCACCGGGCGCGAGTGGCCCGCTCTGGTCGACGAACGGGCAGCCACCGAAGTCCGTCGGCGGCGGCGTCGCCACGGCAGCGTGCAGTGCGGCACGCGAGGAGATGGCGGGCCCGGCCTGCAGCCGGAGGCCGAGTGCGGTGATCGGGTGCCTGGTGCGGTTGGTCAGCCGGCCGGATATCTTGATCGTGGACGATCGCTTGACCACCTTCGGGTAGAGGGCCTCGATCGTCAGGTGCACGCTCCGCACCGGGGACCCGGTCGGGACGCCGGACCCGGGGGTAGCCGGCGCGGCGACGGCAACCGGAGTGCTCAGAGCGACGGCGTAGGCGGCGATCAGCGCAACGCCGAGCACGGCGGCCAGCCGGCCGGGGGGCCGCCCGGCGTTCACGCGCTGCGGTCGAGCAGGCGGATCGCCCGCGAGGCCAGCTCCCGCTCGTCGTCGTAGGCGAGTTGCTCGGTAATCTCGGCCAGCGGTACCCACGCAACCGCGGCCACCTCGATGTCGGCGTCGGACAGCTCGCCGCCGGTCGCGTTCAGCAGGAAATGGTGGACAGTCTTGTGGATCCGCCGGTCCTCCGCGACGAACCAGCAGTCGATGTCGCCGAGCGGCTCCACGACGTGCCCGCTGATGCCGGCTTCCTCCCGTATCTCCCGGACGGCGTCCTGCGCGTCGGTCTCCCCGGGCTCGGTGTGGCCCTTCGGCAGCGACCACAGCATCCGGCCGCGCCGGTCGTGGCGGCCGATGAGGACGCCGTGGTGACGGCCGTCGAGGAGGTCGACGACGAGCCCCCCGGCCGAGGTCTCGGCCACGGTGGTCAGGCGGGGCCGGCGGCGCTCGAGCGGGTTGCCACGGCCCCGGGTCTGACTGTCACCGGCCCGGCCCGGGGGCGATGCGCCGCGACCTCGGCGACGAGGTGACGGGCCGCGACCCCCGGCGCTGGCTGGAGGCATGCGCCCGATGGTAGCCGCCGCCCGGACGGTTGGCGGCAACCACACGACCCGGCGGCCGGCGCGGGCCCCGGCGGCGGGAGCCCTATGCTTCGTGGTCATGTCCAGCGCTCTGACCGATGCCCAGCGGGCCGCTGTCGCGGAGCTGTTCCGGGCCGCGCCGGTCGCCGACGCGCTCGGTGCGCGGTTCGCGGCCGCGGGGCATGAGCTGCACCTGGTGGGCGGGTCGGTGCGGGACGCGCTGCTCGGCCGGCTCGGTGACGACCTGGACTTCGCGACGGACGCCCGCCCGGAGCAGGTGCTGGAGCTGATCGACGGCTGGGCGGACGCGGTACGGACCACCGGCATCGAGTTCGGGACGGTCGATGTACGCCGCGGCGAGGTGACCCTGGAGATCACGACGTACCGCGCGGACCGCTACGACCGGGTGAGCCGCAGACCCGAGGTGACCTATGGCGAGTGCCTGCGAGATGACCTCCGGCGCCGTGATTTCGCGGTCAACGCGATGGCCCTCTCAGTGCCCGACCACCGCTTCGCCGACCCGTACGGTGGCCGCGACGACCTGGCCGCGGCGCGGCTGCGGACCCCCGGCGCCCCGCAGGAGTCCTTCGCGGATGACCCGCTGCGGATGTTGCGCGCGGCCCGGTTCGTCTCCCAGCTCGGATTCGTCCCGGCGCCGGAGGTGGTGGCGGCGATGCGGGACATGGCCGGCGAGATCGCCCGGATCAGCGCCGAGCGGGTGCAGGGCGAGCTCACGAAGCTGATGCTGGGCGCGCACCCGCGCGCGGGCCTGCAGCTGATGGTGCAGACCGGTCTGGCCGATCACGTGCTGCCCGAGCTGCCCGCGCTGCAGATGGAGATCGACGAGCACCACCAGCACAAGGACGTCTACGTCCACAGCCTGACCGTGCTGGAGCAGGCGATCGCCCTGGAGGACTCCGGTCCCGATCTGGTGCTGCGGCTCGGGGCGATCCTGCACGACATCGGCAAGCCGGTCACCCGCCGGCATGAACCGGGCGGCGGGGTGTCCTTTCACCACCACGAGGTCAAGGGCGCCAAGCTGGCCGCGAAGCGGCTGCGCGCGCTGAAATACCCGCGCGGCGTGATCGACGACGTGTGCCGGCTGGTGTTCCTGCACCTGCGCTTTCACGGTTTCGGGCGCGGTGAGTGGACCGACGCGGCCGTCCGCCGGTATGTCACCGACGCCGGGGACCTGCTGCCGAGGCTGCACAAGCTGGTCCGCTCCGATAGCACCACCCGCAACCTTCGCCGGGCCGAGCGGCTGGCCGGCTCCTACGCCGAGCTCGAGCGCCGGATCGAGGAGCTGCGTGCTCAGGAGCAGCTGGACCGCATCCGCCCGGACCTGGACGGTAACCAGATCATGGCGCTGCTCGGCATCCCGCCCGGGCGCGGCGTGGGTGCGGCGTACGCGCACCTGCTGGCGGTCCGGATGGACCGCGGCCCGATGGCAGCGGATGAGGCGACGGCCGAGCTGTTCCGGTGGGCGGCCGAGAACGACGTCGGGGGGTCGCCCGCCGAGGGCGGTGCCGGACGGTGAGCCGTCGACCGGCCCGCGGTGCGCCGCGGCCGACGCGTCCGGGCGGGCTGACCGCGCTGTGTTTCAACCTGAAGTACGCGAGCGAGCACCCGCCGCACGCCTGGCCGGACCGGCGCGGGCTCGTCGCGCAGGCGATCCGCGGCGCCCGGCCGGCCCTGGTGGCCACCCAGGAGGGGCTCTACCGGCAGCTGCGTGATGTCGCCGCCGACACCGGCCTGTCCTGGGTCGGCCTGGGGCGCGACGGCGGTGCGCACGGTGAGTTCTGCGCGATCCTCTACGACCCGGCGGTCCTGGACCCACTGGACTACGACCACTTCTGGCTGTCCGCGACGCCCGCCTGGGTCGGCTCCCGGACGCCGTGGTGGGGCAACAGCAGTGTGCGGATCGCGACCTGGGTCCGCTTCCGGTTGCTCGCCACCGGCGCGGACCTGGTCTGGCTCAACACGCACCTGGACAACGATTCGGCGACCGCGCGGTTCAAGGGCGCCGCCCAGATCGGCCGGTGGTGCCGGGGCGTCGACCGCGGGCTGCCGCTCGTCGTGTCCGGCGATTTCAACTGCGCCGTGGACTCGCGGCCCTATGAACAGCTGACCCGGGGCGCCGGGCTGGCCGACGCATGGCAGCTCGCCGGCGCCGCACCCTCGGGCACCTACGGCGGCTGGGGGATGGTCAAGCCGGCCGGTGACCGCATCGACTGGGTGCTGCTGCGCGGACCGGTCACCGCCACCGGCGCCGAGGTGGTCGACCACCACGACCCGAGCCGGGGCGAGGAGGGCTGGCCGTCGGATCACCTGCCGGTGCGGGTCAGCCTCTCGGTCGGCGGGAGGTGCGGTCCAGCCGGGCCGTAGCCAACCCGAACGCGACGGCCGACATCGCGTAGCCCGCCGCGATCACGCCCAGCATGGGGTAGGACCTGCCGGTGATCGGGAGCGTGAACGCCCCGACGACGACAGCGCAGACGAACATCAGGTTGAACAACGTGTCATAGACCGAGAACACCCGGCCGCGAAACTCGTCGTCGACATTCTCCTGCACCGTCGTATCCACGCTGATCTTCACGCCCTGAGCCGCGATCCCCAGCAGGAACGCGCCGCCGAGCAGGGCAGCCATCGTGTACGGCAGACCGAACACGACCTCGGTCAGCGCTGCCACGGCCAGCAGGGCCGTGATCCAGACCGGCTTGCCGAGTCGCCGGGTGGCCGCGGGGGTCACCACGGCCGCGACCAACGACCCGGCCGCGCCGACGGCGAGCACCTGCCCGAGACCGGCCAGGCCGGCGCGCAGCGCGCCGTCGGTGTGGAAGTAGTTGCGGTAGAGCAGCAGGGTGGCGATGGTCGATATGCCGTAGAAGAAGCGGTGGGTGGAAATGACAGCGAGCGCGTACGCCGCGGGCCGTCGGGCGATCACGTGCCGGGCGCCGGCGACGAAGCCGGCGACGACCTGGCGCGCGCTCTCACGGCGCCCGCGCTGTATCGCGTTTTGTCCGAGGCGGTCGCGCGGGAAGCCACCCACCACCAACGCCGCCCCGGCGTAGCCGAGCGCGGACGCCAGCGAGATCGCGGCATAACCGTGGTTGCCGGACCCGATGATCGAGCGGACGAGCAGCGCAGCGCAGGCGCCGGCGGTGGTAGCCGCCGTACCCAGCATCGTCGACACAGCGTTCGCGGTTACCAGCTAA
>JBPCOR010000207.1:0-5770 GCA_051000035.1 Mycobacteriales bacterium
CACCGTAAGTGCCTTCCGCTGCAGGGGCAATCAGGACTTCGACAATCCAGATTCTCCCTGCACAGAAGGCACCTTCTCTGTTACCACGCCCAACGATCAGCTACTTGGTCCACGGATTCAGGCTTAGGCTGACCTACGTGTCGGTCCAGCTGTCCTTCTTCACCGGCGACGCTCAGCCGCCGGGGATCGACGCGCTCGAGGGCCTGCTCGCCGGGCCCGGCCAGCTGGTACGCCGGGACCGCTCCGCGCGACTGTCGTTGGTGCTCGCCGACGGTTGGCGCGCCGACGCGGTGCAGGTGGCGTTCGAGGCACGTGGGCTCGCGCCGGAGCGGCGGGACGCGGCCGGCGAACGGTCGTCGGCTCGCCTGGTCACGGTGCGGACGGCGTTCGACGACCGGCTGGCGGTGCTGGCGGCCCGGTGGACCCGCGGGGCGATGAAGCGGCCTCCGACCGACCTGGTGCTCGACGGTCCCCGGATCCGGCTGTGGACGGTGGCGGCCGGGGAGCCGACGCCGGGCGGCTACCTGCTGAGGTTGGCCGGCGTTGATGCCGACGGGTGGGGTACCTGCGGCGGAGCGCTCGCGGCGGCCGGACTGACCGGCACCCTGGTCGGGCCCCGCGCGGGCGGGCCGGCGGTCCGGATCACCGGGCGGCGTCGGCTGTCCCGGCTGCGGGAGTCCGCCGGTGAGCCGCCCCCGGGCGGGGCTGCGCAGTGGCCGGCGGCCGGATAGCGGCTCTGCTCGGGCGGGAATGCCGGCCGTCTCCCCGGCGCTGCGCCGACCGATGCCGCTACGGTGGCGTCACCATGTGCGACGGCCGGCCGGCCGGACCAGACGAGCGACGATGCAGGAGCAGGGTGAGCACGCAGAGCGGCACGCAGGGCACCGACGCGGCGACGAAGGTTGCCGCACCGACGACCAGGCGCAAGACGGCCCGGAAGCCAGCCGCGAAGAAGACCGCCCGCCCGCGCCCGGCGGGACCGAACGGCGGCGCCCGGCTCGTCATCGTCGATTCGCCGGCGAAGGCGAAGAAGATCGCCGGCTACCTCGGGCCCGGTTACGTCGTCGAGTCCAGCATCGGTCACATCCGCGACCTGCCCCGCAATGCCGCCGACGTGCCGGCGAAATACAAGGGCGAGCCGTGGGCGCGGCTCGGCGTCGATGTCGACCACGGCTTCGAGCCGCTCTATGTCATCAGCGCCGACCGCAGGCAGCAGGTGACTCGCCTGAAGTCGCTGGTCAAGGACGCGAGCGAGCTCTTCCTCGCAACCGACGAGGACCGCGAGGGCGAGGCCATCGCCTGGCACCTGACCGAGATCCTCAACCCCAAGATCCCGGTCCGCCGGATGGTCTTCCACGAGATCACGCCGCAGGCGATCCGCACCGCCATCGAGGACACCCGCGACGTGGACAAGTCGCTGGTCGACGCCCAGGAGACCCGCCGCATCCTGGACCGGCTCTACGGCTACGAGGTGAGCCCGGTGCTGTGGAAGAAGGTGATGCCGAAGCTTTCGGCGGGCCGGGTGCAGTCGGTCGCGACCCGGCTGGTCGTGGAGCGGGAGCGGGCCCGGATGCGGTTCGTGTCGGCGGGGTACTTCGACATCGAGGCGACGTTCGACACCGGCGCGGAGCCGACGCCCACCCAGCCGGCGACGTTCACCGCGACCCTCGCCTCGGTCGACGGCACCCGGATCGCCGCCGGGCGCGACTTCGACGCGAGCACCGGGCGGCCCCGCGGATCCGTGCTGCACCTGGACGAGCAGCGGGCCACCGCGCTCGCCGAGTCGCTCGCCGGCCGGCCGTTCGAAGTGACCAGCGTCGAGGAGCGGCCGTATACCCGCCGCCCGTATGCGCCGTTCATCACCTCGACGTTGCAGCAGGAGGCCGGCCGCAAACTCCGCTTCCCGGCACAGCGGACCATGCGGACCGCCCAGCGCCTGTACGAGAATGGCTACATCACTTACATGCGAACCGATTCGACGAACCTGTCGGCGACAGCGCTTGCTGCCGCCCGCAACCAGGCTCGGGAGCTCTACGGCGAGGACTACGTCCCGGAAGCGCCGCGCACCTACCAGCGCAAGGTGAAGAACGCGCAGGAGGCGCACGAGGCGATCCGACCGGCCGGCGACGAGTTCCGCACGCCGGGTGAGGTCGCCCGGGAGCTGTCCACCGATGAATTCCGGCTTTACGAGCTGATCTGGCAGCGCACCATCGCCTCGCAGATGGCCGACGCCCGCGGGCAGACCGTGTCGGTGCGGATCGCCGCTGAGTCCGTGGCCGGCGAACGTGCCGAGTTCGCCGCGGCCGGGCGCACCATCACCTTCCCCGGGTTCCTGCGCGCCTATGTCGAGCACACCGACGACGAGGAGGCAGAGCGGGACGACTCCGAGCGACGGCTGCCGCGGGTCACCGACGGCCAGCCGCTCACCGCGGAGTCCCTCGAGCCGTCCGGGCACAGCACCAGCCCTCCCGCGCGCTACACCGAGGCGAGCCTGGTCAAGGCGATGGAGGAGCTCGGCATCGGCCGGCCCTCGACCTACGAGACCATCCTGCGCACCATCCAGGATCGCGGCTACGTCTGGAAGAAGGGCGCCGCGCTGGTCCCGTCCTGGGTGGCGTTCGCCGTGACGGGGCTGCTGGAGAGCTATTTCGGCCGGCTGGTCGACTACGGCTTCACCGCCTCGATGGAGGACGACCTCGACACGATCGCGGACGGCCGGGAGCCGGGAGTGGACTGGCTGACCCGCTTCTACTTCGGCGCCGATGCGGCCCACCAGGGCGGTGAGGAGGGCGGCCTGTCGCAGGCCGGCGGGCTGAAGCGGATGGTCGAGGAGCGGCTGTCGGACATCGACGCCCGCGGGGTCAACTCCATCCCGATCACCGACGACGTGGTTGTGCGGGTCGGCAGGTACGGCCCGTACCTGCAGCGGGGCGGCGACGACGGCGCACGCGCCTCGCTCCCCGACGACCTGACCCCCGATGAGCTGACGGCTGCGAAGGTGCAGGAGTTGTTCGACGCGCCGTCCGGTGACCGCGACCTCGGCGCGGACCCGGGGACGGGCCGCCCGGTGGTGGCGAAGTCGGGGCGCTACGGACCGTACGTGACCGTCATACCGCCCGAGGGCAGCAAGGACAAGGCACCCACGGCGAGCCTCTTCGCGTCGATGTCGCTGGACACGCTGACCCTGGACGAGGCGGTCCAGCTGCTCACCCTGCCGCGCGTGGTCGGCGCCGGGCCGGACGGCGAGGAGATCACCGCGCAGAACGGCCGGTACGGGCCGTATGTGAAGAAGGGCGCCGACTCCCGGTCGCTCGGTACCGAGGCTCAGCTCTTCACGGTGACGCTGGACGAGGCGCTGGCGCTGCTCGCCCAGCCCAAGACGCGTGGCCGGGCCGCGGCGGCACCACCGCTGCGCGAGCTCGGCACCGACCCGGCGACCGACCAGCCGATGCTGCTGAAGGACGGCCGGTTCGGACCGTACGTCACCGACGGCGAGACCAACGCGAGCCTGCGCAAGGGCGACGAGGTCGAGACGATCACGGTGCAGCGGGCGGCCGAACTGCTCGCCGACCGGCGGGCTCGCGGACCGGCGCCGAAGAAGCGCATGGCCAAGCGCGCCGCGCCGAAGAAGGCACCGAAGAAGCGCAGAGCCACCGCCAAGCAGGTGAAGTAGACGAAGCCGCGTCGGCCGGCGAGCGGCCGTCGGCTCGCTGCACGCCCCGTCAGTGAGCCCCGACCGCCGACAGTGTGCAAAGGCACGGGTTCGGACCGGCAACCGGTGCGTTTCCACCTAGGCACCGTCGCCGCCGAGCCCCCATACGCGCGTGGCCGTCGGCTGCCCACCGTCAGCGTGGCGACGTGGCCGACTGGATCAGCTCGAGCCGGTTACCGTGCGGGTCGTCGACGTAGCAGCGGCGGTACCCGGGAAGCGCACCATCGCGGGTCACGTGGTGCCCGGCGGCGACCAGCCGGGCGATCACGGCGTCCAGATCGTCGACGAGGAGGGCGGGATGGGCCTTGCGCGCGGGGGTGAAGCCGTCCTCGATGCCGACGTGCACCTCGGCGGCCCCGCTGCGGAACCACGCCCCACCTCGCCCGGCCAGGGCCGCCGGCCGGTCGAGCTCGGTCATCTCCAGTACGCCGCCGTAGAACGCCCGCGCGGCCTGCTCGCTGCCCGGCGGGGCGGCGACCTGGACGTGGTGCAGGCTGGTGATCACGCCGTGCCACCGGGCGCGTGAGCCACCGCGAATACCCGCCGGAAGGCGAATACCGTACCGACGGCCCGCCGCGGATAGGCCACCCGCAGCAGCGCGGCGTACTCGGCCTCGAACTCCGCCGCCCGGTCCGCATCGAGGCGGTCGAGCACCGGCCGCAACGCCGTCCCGCGGGTCCATTCCAGCACCGGGTCCTCGCCGGGCAGCACCTGCGAGTACGTCGCCTCCCAGGCGTCGACCGTGCAGCCGAGCCCGGCCAGCGCTGCCAGGTAGTCCGCCGGATCGAGGGCGCCGGGCCGGCTGGTCCAGCCGCGCAACGGCTCCGCCCACCGCGGGCTCGCCGCCAGCTCGTGCAGCAGCAGGTGGCTCGGCGCCGCGAAGTTACCTGGCACCTGGATCGCCAGCCACCCTCCCGGCGCGAGAGCCGCCACCAGTCGCGGGAGCAGCTCGACGTGACCGGGAATCCACTGCAGCGCGGCGTTGGTCACCAGCACATCGACCGGGCGATCGCCCCGCCAGCCGGCGATATCGCCCCGGGCGAAGGTGATCCGTCCCGGTACGGCGTGCGCGGCGGCGGCGCGGAGCATGTCGGGCGAGGAGTCGACACCCAGGATCTGGGCCCCCGGCCACCGGTCGGCCATCGACGCGGTCAGCGCGCCGGTGCCGCAGCCGAGATCGACGACGTAGGAGGGTGATCCCGCTCGCACCCGGGAGATCAGCTCGTGGAACGGCCGGGCGCGTTCGTCGGCGAACCTCTCGTACTGGGATGGATCCCAGCTGGCGCTGCTCGCGGCGGTCATCGCAGACCCACTCTCTCGACATCAAGATATCTACCGGCGGCAGCCTGCCGCGAAGAAGTCTCGATGTCAAGACACCCGGGTACGATGACCGACATGCAGGACGAGGTCGATCGGCTGGTCGCCGCCTGGGCGACCGAGCGGCCCGACCTCGACCTCGGCGCGCTGGCCGTCCTCTCCCGGGTCAGCCGGCTCGGTCGACACCTGGACCTGGCCCGGCGGGCGGTCTTCGCCGAGCACGGCCTCGAGGCCTTCGAATTCGACGTCCTGACCGCGCTCCGCCGTAGCGGCACGCCGTACGAGCTGTCACCCGGCGAGCTGCTCGGGCAGACCCTGGTGAGCTCGGGGACGACGACCAACCGCATCGACCGCCTGGAGCGCCGCGGCCTGGTCCGTCGCCGACCCGACCCCCGCGACGGCCGGGCGATCCGGGTGCGACTGACCGCCACCGGGCAGGCGATCGTGGATGCGGCGTTCGGCGATCTCCTGGATCGGGAGCGGGCGCTGCTCGGCGAGCTGTCGGCGCACCGGCAGGCCGAGCTGGCCGACTCGCTGCGGGCGGTCCTCGCACCGTTCGACGCCGAGCCCGGGGCCGACCGCGCGGCGCGCCCGCGGTCCTAGCCGGCCACGCGCGGCGTCCGGCGCTTCGGCGCTCGGTTCGGTTTCCCGTCGATACAGTGGGTTGACCAGAGCACGTACACCGGCCTGGTATCCGGGTGGGGTCAGTCGCGCTTTCCGACGTACCGCAGGGGGCAGCCG
>JBPCOR010000072.1:0-2712 GCA_051000035.1 Mycobacteriales bacterium
TCGGAGAGGTCCAGACCGTGCCGGGACAACAGCTCGCGCAGGGTCCGCAGCCGCTGCAGCTGTTCCGGGCCGTAGAGCCGGTAACCACCCTCGGACCGGGCCGCGGCGACCAGGCCGATCTGCTCGACGTAGCGCAGCATCCGGGCCGACCAGCCGGTGGTCTGCGCGGCCTCCCGCACAGTCAGCATCTGCATCGTCGTCATCGCGAGTGAGATTACCACGGCTGTGTCAATCTTTGGCCGGTGTCAGCCCGGATTGATCGTCACCACGAAGGCCACACCCTGCCCGGACAGGGTCACCGTCGGGTCCGCCGCCGGCCGGTAGGCCGCCTGGCCACGCTGGAGCTCCACGCTGGCGCCCGCCGTCGACGCCGTCAGCGTGCCGCCGGTGACCAGCAGGATCGAGGGCCCGGCGCCGTCCTCGAGCACGACGGGCATGGCGGCCGTGACGGTGGCCCGGTCGAGGCGGAATTCGCGCGCCGGGCAGGGCCAGCGGTCCAGCCCGGCGCGGATCCGATCGGGATCGATGATCGTTGCGTCGGCGTCGCTGAAGTCCAGCAGGCGTAGCAGCTCCGGCACGTCGATGTGCTTGGGCGTCAGCCCGCCGCGCAGCGTGTTGTCGGAATTGGCCTGCGCCTCGATGCCGAAACCGGAGAGGTAGGTGTGCAGGTTGCCGGCCGGCAGGTAGATCGCCTCGCCCGGTTCCAGTCGCACATAGTTCAGCAGAACGGCGACGACGACCCCGACGTCAGCGGGGTGGGCTGCCGCGAGGCGGCGGATCACGGCGTACTCGGGGGCGAACCGCGCGGTTGGCGGCCGTTCCCGACAGGAGTCCGCGACCTCGGTGACCAGCGGCGCCTGGGCCGCGGCCGGCATGGCGAGCAGATGGGTCACGATCTCCCGCAGTGCCGCACCGGACGGGCGGGCGGACAAGGTCCGTACCCAGGACAGCAGCGGCGGCGCGGCGAGTTCGGTGAGCATCTCCACGGTGCGGGGCACCGACCGGAAGCCGCACAGCGCCTCGGTCGGCGCGAGCGCGCAGAGCATCTCCGGCTTGGCATAGGGATCACGGTAGGTCCGGTGCGGCGCGTCGAGCGGACGCCCGGACCGTTGCTCCGCGGTGAACCCGGCGCGCGCCTGCTCACGATCGGGGTGCGCCTGCAGCGACAGCGGTGCCGCCGGCGCGAGCACCTTGAGCAGAAAGGGCAGCCGGCGGCCGTGCTCGCCGATCGAGCGCGCCCCCAGCTGGGCCTCCGGGTCGGCGGCAATGAGGGATCCGACCGTCTCCCCGGTCGACACCAGCGACGAGCCACTCGGGTGGGCACCGAACCACAACTCGGCCTGCGGATCCTCGGCGGGGGACGGTGCACCGAGGAAGTCCGCGATCGACGTATGCGAACCCCAGGCATAGGACCGGATGACGCCGGTGAGAGGGACGAGCACCTGAAGCCGCCTCCCGGTCGTCAACGTTGCCAGGTCCATGCCAAGCTTGACCCGATCAGGCGCTGGGCCGCAGCCGAGCTGCCAGCTCGGTCACCGCGCGGTGCTCCGACGGGTCCACACCCAGCGTCAGGGTGGCATAAGACGTCGCGAAATCGAACATCGTCACCACGTCGGCAAACCGGGTGAGCGCGGGTCCGGTCGGAGCGACGATCTGCGTCACGGGTACGCCCCGATCAGCCAGCAGGTCCAGGACGGCCTCGCGCAGCAGGGCGTCCGGCGTAGCGCCGGCGGGTGGCTCGTCCTCGACAAGCACGACCCGCAGGGTCCGGCCCGCGGGTGCCTCGACCCGATCGCGGAAGAAGTCATCGGCCCCGGTCGAGGCGCCGCCGGAGGTGCCCGCGCCGTCGAGCAGGCCGATCGCGCCATCGCCGACATCGCCGAGAAGCCCTGCGGTGGCAGGGATTCCGGCCGCTGCGGTCAGCTCATCGGCGAATCGCCGGGCCGCGACCGTCAGCAGCGGCGTCGCACCCCAGATGGCGGGTATCGCGCTCGCGACCTGCAGCGCGAGAGACTTCGCGGGATTCACGAACACCTCGCTGCTCGGGCGGCAGCGGATGGCTGCGTCCTCGAGCTGGGCGGCCGTCTGCTCGAACAGCTCGGCGGTCACGTCGAGCAAGCCGAGCCCAGCCACCACCGCGACGAGCGCCGTCGCGGCCGGCCAGAAGTCCGGTTCGCGGGGCTCGGTCGCCAGCACCGGAAGGACGCTTCCGCGCACCCGCCCGACGGCGTCGGCCAGCGGTCCCGCCACGTCCGCCGCCGGGACGATCCCGATTAGCCGGCTGCCGCGGGCCGCGGCGGCGCTCGCCATCGCGACGCCGGACCGGTCCTCGTCCGCGGCGGCGACGACCACGAGGTCATGCGGGCCGACCCAGCCCGGTAGTGGCCCGCGCCGGACGACAGTGACCGGGACGGCTCCCGACGTGCCGACCAGGGCCGCCACCGCTCGCCCGGGATGCAGCGCCCGGCCACCGGCGATCACGATCGCCCACGGGCGATCGTGCCCGTCCAGCGCTAGCGTCTCGGCGCAGAGCCGGGCCGTGGACCGCAGCTGCGCGGCCGCGCCGGCCAGGTCGCGCAGCCGATCCTGGCGGTCAATGCGCTGCAGGTCGGCGGAGTCGTCGAGCAGGTTGTCATCCGGCGCCGCCGTCATCCGGACCGTTCGCCCGGAAGAATCGCCTCGTCGACCAACAGGACCGGGATGTCGTCCCGC
>JBPCOR010000271.1:0-3453 GCA_051000035.1 Mycobacteriales bacterium
CGACAGGCCGAAGGCCCTGGTGTCCCCCTTTCGCTCGGCGACCCTCTGGTCCCCACCGTCGCGCGGTGGTGGGGCCGGGCGCGCATATTCGCCCGCTCCGCGGTGCGGTCGGTAGAATGACGGTTCACCCGGGCCGCCGCGGTCCCACTCCGCAGACGACATCGATGGGAGCCCACCGATGCCTACCGCCTCCACCGGTCTGTACGACCCGGACTACGAGCACGATTCGTGCGGAGTGGCCTTTGTCGCGGACCTGGCCGGGCGCCGCAGCCATCATCTGGTGGAGCAGGGACTCGCGGCGCTGGCCAATCTGGAGCACCGCGGCGCCGAGGGTGCCGAGCCGTCCTCCGGGGACGGGGCCGGCCTGCTGATCGCGCTGCCCGACGCGCACCTGCGGGCGGTCGCCGGATTCGAGCTGCCCGCGTCGGCGGCGAACGGCGAGTCGACCTACGCCGCCGGGATCGCTTTCCTGCCGACCGACCGGCAGGCCCGGGACGCAGCGGTCGAGGCGGTCGAGGCGATCGCGGTCGAGGAAGGTGCGACCGCACTGGGCTGGCGCGAGGTGCCCGTCGACGCCGCCGGGGTCGGTGCGACGGCAGCCGCGGGGATGCCGGCGTTCGCCCAGTTCTTCCTCACCGGACCGGGGGGCGAATCCGGCCTCGCCCTGGAACGCCGCGCCTTCTGCGTGCGCAAGCGGGCCGAGCACGCGTCCGACGTCTATTTCGCGTCGCTGTCGGGGCGGACGATGCTCTACAAGGGCATGCTCACCACGGCGCAGCTGCCGCGGTTCTTCGCCGACCTAGCCGATCCAGCGCTGGAGTCGGCGATCGCGCTGGTGCACAGCAGATTCTCCACCAACACATTCCCGTCCTGGCCGCTCGCGCACCCGTTTCGTTACATCGCGCACAACGGCGAGATCAACACCATCCGCGGCAACCGCAACTGGATGCGGGCCCGCGAGGCATTGCTCGAGACCGACCTGATCGACGGCGACCTGTCCCGGCTCTTCCCGATCTGCACCGAGGGCGCCAGTGACTCCGCGTCCTTCGACGAAGTGCTCGAGCTGCTCCACCTCGGCGGCCGCTCTCTCCCGCACGCCGTGCTCATGATGATTCCCGAGGCGTGGGAGCGCAACGAGAGCATGGGCGCCGACCGCAGGGCGTTCTACGAGTTCCATTCCGCCCTGATGGAGCCCTGGGACGGCCCGGCGAGCGTCACCTTCACCGACGGGTCGCTGATCGGTGCTGTCCTGGACCGCAACGGGCTGCGGCCGGCCCGGTGGTGGCGCACCGCCGACGGGCTGGTGATCTTCGCCAGCGAGGTCGGCGTGCTCGACGTGCCCTCGTCGCAGGTCGTCGCCAAGGGCCGCCTGCAGCCGGGCCGGATGTTCCTCGTCGACACCGCCGCCGGGCGCATCGTCGACGACGACGAGGTGAAGGCCGATCTCGCCGCCCAGCATCCCTACGCCGAGTGGTTACACGCCGGTCTGATGCACCTGCAGGGCCTCGCGGACCGGGAGCACACCGTCGTGGACCACGAGTCGGTGGTCCGCCGGCAGCAGGCCTTCGGCTACACCGAGGAGGAGCTTCGCATCCTGCTCACCCCGATGGCCGCGGCCGGTGCCGAGCCGGTCGGATCGATGGGCACCGACTCGCCGGTGGCCGTCCTGTCCGAGCGCCCTCGGCAGGTCTACGACTACTTCAGCGAGCTCTTCGCCCAGGTCACCAACCCTCCGTTGGACGCGATCCGGGAGGAGCTGGTGACCTCGCTGGCCGACACGATCGGGCCGGAGCAGAATCTGCTGCTACCAAGCGCAGCGTCGTGCCGGCAGGTCGTGCTGCCCCACCCCGTTATCGACAACGACGAGCTCGCCAAGATCATCCACATCAACGCCGACGGCGACCTGCCCGGCTTCGCCGCCGTCACCGTCCGCGGGCTCTTCGACGCCGCGGGCGGCGGCCCGGCGCTCGCGGCGGCGATCGAACGCATCCGCACCGAGGTCTCCGACGCGATCGCCACGGGCGCCCGGATCGTCGTGCTCTCCGACCGGGGCGTCGACGCCCACCACGCGCCGATACCGTCGCTGCTGCTGACCGCCGCCGTGCATCACCAGCTGGTGCGCGAGCGCACCCGCACGCAGGTCGGGCTGGTCGTGGAGTCCGGCGACTGCCGTGAGGTGCACCACGTCGCGCTGCTGATCGGCTACGGCGCCGCGGCGGTCAACCCCTACGTCGCGTTCGAGACGGTCGAGGACCTCGCCAGGGCCGGCGCGATCCCCGGCGTCGAACCCGCGGTGGCCATGCGCAACTACATGAAAGCCCTGTGCAAGGGCGTTCTGAAGGTGATGTCCAAGATGGGCATCAGCACCGTCGCGTCCTACACCGGGGCGCAGGTCTTCGAATCCCTCGGCCTGTCGCCGGATCTCGTCGATGACTACTTCACCGGTACGTCGTGCCGGCTGGGCGGCGTGGGGGTCGACGTGCTCGCCGCCGAGGTGCTGGCGCGGCACCGCCGGGCCTACCCGCACAACCCCACCGAGCTTGCGCACCGCCGGCTGGAGGTCGGCGGGGAGTACCAGTGGCGCCGGGAGGGGCCGGTTCACCTCTTCAACCCCGAGACGGTGTTCCTGCTGCAGCACGCCACCCGGTCCCGCCAGTACGACGTCTTCAAGCGGTACACGTCCACTGTGGACTCGCTGTCCCGCGACGCCGCGACGCTGCGCGGACTGCTGGCGCTGCGCACCGGCGAGCCGATCCCGATCGAGGAGGTGGAGCCCGTCGCCGACATCGTGAAGCGGTTCTCCACCGGGGCGATGTCCTACGGCTCCATCTCCGCCGAGGCCCACCAGACGCTCGCGATCGCGATGAACCGGCTCGGCGCCCGATCCAACACCGGCGAGGGCGGCGAGGACGCCGACCGATTCACCCCGGATGCAAACGGTGACTCCCGGCGTAGCGCGATCAAGCAGGTCGCGAGCGGGCGCTTCGGGGTCACCAGCGAATACCTCGTCGACGCCGACGACCTGCAGATCAAGATGGCCCAGGGCGCCAAGCCCGGCGAGGGTGGGCAGCTGCCCGGCGGCAAGGTCTATCCGTGGATCGCCCGAACCCGGCACTCCACTCCCGGGGTCGGGCTGATCAGCCCGCCGCCGCACCACGACATCTACTCGATCGAGGACCTCAAGCAGCTCATCCACGACCTGAGGAACGCCAACCCGCGAGCGCGTGGGCACGTAAAGCTGGGGTCCGAGGTGGGCGTCGGCACCGTCGCCGCCGGCGTCAGCAAGGCACACGCCGACGTCGTACTGATCTCCGGGCATGACGGTGGCACCGGCGCGGCGCCGCTGACCTCGCTGAAGCACGCCGGTGCGCCCTGGGAGCTCGGCCTCGCCGAGACCCAGCAGACGCTGCTGCGCAACGGCCTTCGCGACCGCATCGCCGTGCAATGCGACGG
>JBPCOR010000294.1:0-3759 GCA_051000035.1 Mycobacteriales bacterium
CACCTCATCGCAGGGCGGTGCACCGACGACGACGTACGCAGGAAGTTCCAGGCGCTCTTCGACGGCTACCTGGCCCGGATCGAGGACCAGGTCGCGAATCTGCTCGGGTCGCAGCCCACCCAGGGAAACATCCGCGGTGGGCTGTCGACCATCGAGGAGAAGGCGCTGGGCAATGTCGCCAAGACCGGCACGGCGCCGGTCGTCGGCGCGCTGGACGCGGCGGTCGCGCCCACCGCGGTCGGCCTGAACTTCATGGACACCTCATCGGCCGCCGCGGAGTGCATCACCCTGATGGCCGCCGCCGGGGCCGTCGTGCACCTCTTCCCGACCGGGCAGGGCAACATCATCGGCCACCCGATCGAGCCGGTGGTGAAGCTGACCGCGAATCCCGTGACGGCGCGCACGATGAGCGAGCACGTGGACCTGGACTGCTCCGGGCTGCTCCGCCGCGAGTACGACCTCGGTCAGGCCGGCGACCTGTTGATGGACGTCACCGACCGCACCATCAACGGCCGGCTCACCTGCGCCGAAGTGTTGGGACACCGCGAATTCGTATTCACCAAGCTCTACCCCAGCGCCTGACCGATGGTGCCCTCGCAGGCCACGGAGCGGGAGCGGGCGCGCGGCGGCGCCGACGTCGTCGTGACGGAGGACCTGTGGGGCGAGGCCTTCGACGCTCTCGCCGCCGATTTCGACGTGCGGCGGGAGCCGGAGTTGTGGGCGGACCGGGCGGCGCTCTCCGCCGCGCTGCGGTCGGCCCGAGCTGTGGTCGTCCGCAACCGCACGCAGGTCGACGCCGAACTCATTGCCGGTTGTGAGCGCCTCGCCGTCATCGGACGGGCCGGGGTCGGGCTGGACAACATCGACGTCGCGGCCGCCGACGAGCGCGGGGTCGTCGTCGTCGCACCGCTCGGCGCGAACGCCCGCAGCGTGGCCGAACTCGCCCTCGGCCTGGCTCTCGATCTCGCCCGCGGCATCTCCCGGCTGGACCGCGGGGTGCGTGCCGGGGGGTGGGACCGGACCGCCGGGTGGGAGCTGGCCGGGCGGACCTGGGGGCTGCTCGGGGCCGGTGCCACCGGGCGCGCGGTGGCAGAGCTCGCGACCGCGATCGGGATGCGCGTCCTCGCCTACGACCCCTACGCCGACGCCGAAAGGCTGGCAGCGTCGATGATCGAGCCCGCCGACGTGGACGCTGTCCTCGCCCGGTCCGACGTCATCAGCGTGCACCTGCCCTCGACACCGCAGACCCGTGGCTTCCTCGGCGCCGACGCGCTCGCCCGGATGCGGCCGACGGCGCTGCTGATCAACGTGGGCCGCGGTGACGTCGTCGACGAGGCGGCGCTGGCGGCCGCGCTGCGGTCGGGTGCCCTGGGTGGGGCGGGGTTGGACGTACGGGCGAGCGAGCCGCCCGGCGAGTCGAGGCTGTCCGCATTGGACGGGCTGTCCACATTGGACAATGTCGTGAGTACGCCGCACATAGCCGGTGTCACGGCGGAATCGCAGGCGCGCATCACCGACGTACTGGCGGCCGACATCCGCTCGGTACTCGACGGCGGCGAGGCGGCGAGCGCGGTGGGCTCGGCCACTCGCGTCGTCGCCGACCGGTGAGCACCGACGCCGGCGACGTCGACCCGAGGACCACCTACGGCGGTGCCACCGAGCTCGTGTCGCGCCTGCTCACCGCGAGCGGGGTGCCCGCCGAGCAGGCGGGCCTGGGCGCGATGGCGATCGCGACCGCGGACGCCTGGGGGGTCGGCTCGCACGGCCTGCTGCGGCTGCCGTTCTACCTGCAGCGCCTCGCCGCGGGCGGCCTGCGCGCGGACGCCGACCTCACACCCGGCGGGGTCGGGGACACCGGGCCGGTGGCGGCCTACGACGGTGGCAGCGGGCTCGGCCACCCGCAGGTCTGGCAGGCCGCGATCTCCGCCGGGCAGCGGTGCGCGGAGCACGGCATCGCGGCCGTGTCGGTCGGCAACTCCTCGCACTGCGGGAGCCTCGGGATCTACGTGCTTCCCATGCTACGGAGGGGTTTCGTCGGCATCGCGGTGTCCAACGGGCCGGCCGTGATGGCGCCGTGGGGTGGCAACGAGCCGGTGCTCTCGACCAGTCTGATCGCCGCCGGCGTCCCGTGCCGGCCCGGGCCGGTGATCATCGATATGGCCACGAGTGCAGTGGTGCGGGGCAAGATCGCCTCGGCGGCAGCGCGGGCTGACACCCTGCCCGACGGCTGGGCGGTCGATGCGGTCGGGACGCCGACCAACGACCCGCGAGCCGCGCTCGCGGGGATGCTGGCCCCGCTCGGCGGCGCGAAGGGATTCGCGCTGGCGCTGCTGGTCGAGTCGCTGTCCGGCGGCATCGTCGGTCCGGAGCCCTCGACCGGCGTGCCCGACATGTTCGACGCCGCCGCGGCAGCGCGCCCGCAGCGGATCTCGCACCTCGTGATCGCGTTGGACCCGGCCCGTTTCGACGTCGACGGCCGAGCCCCGCAACGCCTGGATGCCTTGGCGCAGCGGGTGATCGACGCCGGCGGCCGGCTGCCGGGCGGGCGGCGCACCGATCCCGAGGAGATCCTCGCCGACCGGCAACTGTCCGTCGCCCTGGCGGTCCTCGCCGATCTCGGCCGCTGGGAACGCCGCCTCTGCGGCTGACGTGTCGGCGCCGGGGGTGCTAGGGCCGGGACACGACCCGCAGCGCAACCGCACGGTGCCGATGCCTGGGGGCAGGCGACGCGGAGTGCCGCGGCTACGTCGTCAGATGTCTGCCGAAGAACTCCTCGATTCGGGCCCACCCGTCGATCGCGGCGTCGGCGCGGTAGGAGTCGCGGCCGGTGAAGAAGAACGCGTGCGACGCACCGTCGTAGATCTTCATCGAGAAGTCCTTGCCGTGCCGGGCGCACAGCCGTTCCAACTCGTGGTCGTCTTCCACCGACGGGTGCTGGTCGTCGGCGCCGAACAGGCCGAGCACCGGGCAGCGCAGGTCCGGGATCCGGTCGTAGAGCGGTTCGACCCGCAGCGGGAACCCATCGGGCAGCGTGCCGACGACGAACGCGCCGTAACAGTCCACGGCCGCGTCGAGGTCGACCGAGCACGCCGCGAGGAAGGATTGCCGGCCCCCGGAGCAGTGGCCGATGCAGCCGACCTTGCCGTTGGACGCCGGCAGCCGCCGCAGCGCCGTCGCCGCGCCCGCGACGTCACCGATCAATTGCTCGTCGGGTACGCCGCCCTGCTCCCGCACCACCGCCGCGGCCTCGCCCGGCTCCCTGCCCGGCGCCTGCCGCGAGTAGAGGTTGGGCAGCAGAGCGGCGTGGCCCATCGTGGCGAAGCGGCGCGCCATCTCCTTCGTGGCGGCGTCGTAGCCGGGCAGATGGTGGATGAGGATGACGCTGCCGTGCCGATCGACACCGAGCGGGCGGGCGACGTACGCCTCGATCTCCGCGCCCTCATGGCCGGTGATCCGGACCGTCTCGGCCAGGACGGTGTCGGACATGTGGCGGCTCCTGTCGCTTCGAAGGCTTCCTGATCACGATCTGCTCACGATCAGATCACCGCTTGCAGCGCGCTGGTGCGGCGGGGCGGCGCAATCGCGTGAGCGGGATCGGGCCGGCCCCGCTAGTGTGGGCGGAGCACCATATCGAGGGGGTGAATGGTCTCGACTCCGGACGTCGAGGCAGGGGAAGCGGGCCGAGGAAGGCGACGATGATCTCGAAAACCACCCGTCGCAACCAATTAAGCGCCGACAATAGTCAGCGCGAGTTCGCCC
>JBPCOR010000385.1:0-8602 GCA_051000035.1 Mycobacteriales bacterium
GCAACACATTCATCAGCTCCGGCGCGAGCTACGACCCGCAGTTGCTGCAGGGCCAGACCCACGCGCAGATCGCCGCCAGCCTGTCGAAATCGGACAGCAAACAGGGCCAGGCGATCCGCGCCTCGGCCAATGTCATCACCGCGGCGCTGTGCACCCTGACCGACGGACGGCCCGGCTCGGTCTGCAAGGCATCGTCCATCACCTCGATCCAGGGCAAGCTCGGTGCCGGCTGACGCCCTGAGCGCCCGGTCGACGACGGCCACGGTGCGCCGGCCGACTCCGCGATGGGCGACCGTGGCCGGGCTGCTCATCTGCCTGGCCGGACTCGGCGTGTCGAGCTACCTGACCATCGCGCACTACGACGAGCATGTGCGCTTGTCCTGCCCCGCGACCAGCACCATCAACTGCGCGAAGGTCACCACCAGCGCGGAATCGGTAATCGCCGGGATCCCGGTCGCCGTGCTCGGCCTGGCGTTCTTCCTCGGCATGACCGCACTCTTCGTGCCGGCGGTGCAGCGACTCGCCCCCACCACGGTCCCGGTGCTCCGGGTGGCCGCGGCCGGCATCGGGATCCTCTTCGTCTTCTACCTCGTCTACGCCGAGCCGTTCACGATCGGCGCGATCTGCCTGTGGTGCACCAGCGTGCACGCGCTGACCTTCCTGCTGCTCGTCGTCGTGCTGCTCGGCCAGGCCGCCGCGCTGCCCGAAGCCGAGCCCGATACCGACGACTGACGCGACGGCGGACTTGATGTACGCCGATGGCCTCGCCCGAGCGCATCTGATCGTCGACCTGGACGGCACGCTCTACCGCGGCGACGCCCCGATCCGCTGGTACGCCCGGGAGATCGCCCGCTCGCTGGGGCGTGCCGACGCGGCGGCACTGTCAGCGTCGGTGGAGTCGTATCTGGACCGGTCGACCACCGACCCGATGCTCGCCGGCGCGGTCGACGGGTGGGGCGCCGTCGCGACACTCGCGCGAGACCGGTACGCCGTCGACCCCGGCGCGGCGGCCGTTGCCTTCCTCGCGACCCGGTGGGCACTGGCGACCGGTGACTGCAAGGTCGCCGTACCACCGGGTTTCGCCGACTTCCTGGCGCAGCTCCGCCCGGCCGTACGGGTCACGCTCGCCACAAACAGCCCGGCCGACGGGCTGGCGGAGCTGCTGTCCCGGCTCGATGTCGCCGCGGCCTTCGATGAGGTGATCAGCGCCGCCGGCAAGCCGGCCGGGCTGCTCCGCCTGCTCGCCGAGCACGGCGATCCCGATCGCCCGTGGCGGACCGCGTCTATCGGCGACCACTGGCCCAACGACATCGCGCCGGCCCTCGCCGTCGGCGCGATCGGCTTCTACGTCGACAGGTTCGACCGATCCGACGGACCGGCCCACGCCCGCGGCGCGACCGTGGAAGACCTGCTGAGCGCGTTGCGTGCATGGGTCGACGACGCCGAGACCTTCGCCCACGCCGGATCCGCGCCGCCGGCGCCGGTGGCCGGCCGATGACATCGCCGACCATCGAATTCTTCGGTGGTCTCGGCGTGATCGGGTCGAGCAAGATCCTCATCACCGATGGGCACCACCGGGTGTTGCTCGACGTCGGCGTGGACATCCCGGCGGGTGGGGACCTCTTCCGCCCCCCGGTGACGATGCGACCTGGCCGCGAACTCGCCGACCGGCTGCGGGTCGCGGCCGCTCCGCACATTCCGGGGCTCTTCGACCCGGCGGCGCTCGCCGACGGCGATCCGCTCGCGGCCGCGTGGCCCGGCGTCACCGAGGTCTTCCTCAGCCATCCGCACATCGACCATGTCGGGCTCGCCGGTTTCGTCCGGCCGGAGCTTCCGGTGCATGCTCATCGCGACGCGGTCGCGGTGTTGCGGGCGCTGTCCGGCGCCGGTGCCGGGCTGGCGGGCGGCGATCCGGACTGGCGTGAGCTCGCCGCGGGCGAGCACACCGCGGTCGGTGGAATGGACGTGCAATGCGTGCGCGTCGACCACGACGTGCCGGGTGCGTGCGGCTATCTCGTACACACGACCGCCGGCACGCTGGCCTACACCGGCGACATCCGCTTCCACGGTCGGCATCGGCACCGCGCCGACGCCTTCGTCGACGGCGCGCGCGGCGCCGCCGTCCTCGTCACCGAGGGCACGACGCTGGGCCTCGACATCCCGGCCGGGCCACCCCGGACCGAGGACGACGTGGCGGCGTCGTTCGGGCAATCCCTTGCCGCGACGGAGGATCTCGTGCTCCTCGCGGTGTATCCGCGCGACGTCGAGCGGGTGGCCCAGTTCGCCGAGGTCGCCGCGGCAGCCGGCCGCAGGGTCGTCTTCCCGGCCCAGGCCGCGGCCGCCCTGCGAGCCCTCGGCGTCGGTGCCATCGCCACGATCGGGGTAGACGTATCCGCAGCCGATCTCGCCGACTCCCCCGGCGCCTACGTCGTCCAGCCGGCGCACACGGACCTGCCCGGGCTGCTGGACCTGCCGATCGGGCCGGGCACCGTGCTGGTGCATGCGAATGGTGAACCGCTCGGCGATTTCGACACCCGCTGGGGTGTCTTCGTCGATTGGCTCGCGGCACTGGGGATTCCGCTGGTGCGGGCCGGGTGCTCGGGGCACGCCATGCCGGCCGACCTGCACGCGATGGTCGAGCGGATCGCCCCCGACGTGGTCTTCCCGATCCACACCACCGCGCCGGGCCGGCTCCTCGTCCCGGCCGGCGTACGCCGGGTCATCGCGCGCTACGGCGCGCGGTACGACTTCGCCGGCAACCCGCTCGACTGAACGGTAGAGCTGCAATCGTCGGCGCTCAGCGCACCGCGCGGGTGACCTCGGCACAGCCGCAGCCGTCCGGCTCGGCCGGCAGGTCGGCGATCGTGGCCAGCAGGAATTCCCTCAGCCGCGGCAGACTCGCGGCGAATGCCGCCAGTACCGCCCGGTGCGTCACACCCTCCCCCGCCTCGACGCCCGCGTCGAGATCGGTCACCAGCGCGAGGGTGGCGTAACACAGGCCGAGCTCGCGGGCGAGTGCCGCTTCGGGCATCGCGGTCATGCCGATGATCCGCCAGCCGTGCGACTGGTACTCCAGTGACTCGGCGCGGGAGGAGAACCGGGGACCGTTGATGACGACGAGCGTGCCGTCGGTGGCCGCGGCCTGCCCGGTGCCGATGGCCACCCCACGGATCCGGCGGCAGTACGGGTCGGCGAACGACGAATGCGCCACCCCGTCGGCGGTGTCGAAGTAGGTGTACTCCCGACCCCAGGTGCGATCCGCGATCTGGTCCGGCACGACCAGCGATCCGGCGGGCAGGGACGGGTGCAGCGAGCCGACGGCCGACAGCGACACCACCTGGGAGACGCCGAGCGACCGCAGCGCCCACAGGTTCGCGCGGTACGGCACCCGGTGCGGCGGGAAGCGGTGAGCGGCGCCGTGCCTCGGCACGAACGCGACCTGCCGCCCGCGGATCTCTCCGACGGTGAGATCTTCGCTCGGTTCGCCGTACGGGGTCGGTACCCGGACCTGCTCGGCACCGTCGAGCAGGGAGTAGAAGCCCGACCCGCCGATGACGCCAACCGGCGGTGCAGCCGTCACGGGGTCCCCCGGAGATCGGTCTGCGGTTCATCGGACACGGCGACGCCCGACCGCGCCGGCGCTGTCAGGGAGATCCGGACGGGCTGGCGGGATCGGGCGATCTGCAGACCTACGCGGTCCGCAGCCTTACCAGGACTGAGGTGAAGCTCAGACGCCGCGGACGTTCTCGGCCTGCGGGCCCTTGTTGCCCTGCGTCGTGTCGAACTCGACGCGCTGGGCCTCGTCGAGGCTCTTGTAGCCGTCACCGGCAATGGCGGAGAAGTGGACGAACACGTCCTTGCCGCCGTCGTCGGGGGTGATGACGCCGAAGCCCTTTTCGCTGTTGAACCACTTCACGGTGCCTTGCGTCATGCGTTATCTCCTCGGTGGGGATGATTCCAACCGCACGGTTCGTGCGACTGCGGTCGACGCGTGCAGTCCCGGAACCGACCCGAGGTGCGCGCGGCAATAATCCAGCGCGCCGAAGACGTGAAGGAAAGCTGCTGACAACCAGGAGAATCGTAGCACGATGCAGCTGGCGGGGGCCATCGGCCCGGTGTGTGCTCGGTCAGGTTTCGTCGACAGGATGGATTTTCTGGCGCAGAACAGGGATGCTGGGGGCTCCCGGCGGTCGCGCTCTCTGTTGGCCACCTCATGGCCGGCGACCTATCGGAGGACCCATGACCCGCCCGATATCTGCCGCCCGCGGCAGCGACTTCGCCGAGCTGTGCCGGCAGGTCCGCGCGGCCAACCTGCTCGAGCGCAGGCGTGGACGGTATGCGCTGCGGGTCGGCCTGACGGCGGCGAGTTTCGTCGGCGCCTGGTCCCTGTTCGTGCTGATCGGCGACTCCTGGTGGCAGCCGCTCGTCGCGGCCGTGCTCGGTGTCGTCTTCACCCAGGTCGCGTTCCTCGGCCATGACGGCGGCCACCAGCAGGTGTGCCGATCGCGCAAGGCAAACGACGCGCTCGGCCTGATCACGGGTGACCTGCTCGTCGGGTTGAGCTACAAGTGGTGGATCAGTAAGCACAACAAGCACCATTCCCACCCCAATCACGAGGGCCAGGATCCAGACATCGGCGACGGTGTCCTCGCGTTCACGACCAACCAGGTGGCAGCCAGGCACGGCGGCGCCGGGCGGTTCATCGCGAAGCACCAGGCCTGGCTGTTCTTTCCGCTGCTCGTGCTCGAGGGGCTCAATCTGCACGTTTCCAGCCTGCGATCGCTGCACCAGACCCGGGTCCACCGTTACCGGCGTACCGAGCTCGCGCTCTTCTCGACCCACGTGATCGTCTACCTGGCCGGCGTTTTCCTCGTGCTCGACCCGGTCAAGGCGGTGGTTTTCATCGCGATCCACCAGGCCGTGTTCGGCTTGTACATGGGGTGCTCGTTCGCGCCCAATCACAAGGGCATGCCGATCGTCTCGGCCGGCGAGGACATCGACTTCCTGCGCCGGCAGGTCCTCACCTCGCGCAACGTGCAGGGGGGCTGGTTCACCGACCAGCTCCTCGGCGGGCTGAACTACCAGGTCGAGCATCACCTCTTCCCCAACATGCCCCGGTCCAACCTGCGCAAGGCGCAGGTGATCGTGCGCGCCTACTGCCGCGAACGGCAGATCCACTACACCCAGACCAGCCTGCTCGGGTCTTATCGGGCGACGCTTGCCTATCTGCACGGTCTCGGCCGGCCGCTGCGTACCGCGCAGCGCTGACGCCCGGCGGGATCCAGATCGCGACGGGCTAGGGTCGCGCGCGGAGGCGTCTATGTCCTGGTGGGCATCGCGGTCTTCAACACCGACGTGGCCCGGGATCCGGGTCAGGCAGGTTCGATTCCTGTCCGTCTCCGCCACTAACGTCGCAATCAACTCGGCCAGCGACTCCGGCACCGGCCGCCCGGTCATCGGGTGCGATGACACCGCCGCGCCGGGGGTCTGAGGTGCACGTCCTCGCCACCGCCGGGCACGTCGACCACGGGAAGTCGACGCTGCTCCGCGCGCTGACCGGGATCGAACCCGACCGGTGGGCCGAGGAGCGTCGCCGTGGCATGACGCTCGATCTCGGGTTCGCCTGGACGACGCTGCCGGACGGGCAGACCGCGGCATTCGTCGACGTGCCCGGGCATGAGCGCTACGTCGCCACGATGCTGGCCGGGGTGGGGTCGGTGCCGGCGGTGATGGTGGTGGTGGCAGCCGACGAAGGCTGGCGGGCCCAGACGACCGAGCACGTCACGCTGCTCGACTCGCTCGGCATCGGGCACGGGATCCTGGTCGTGACCAGAAGCGATCTCGCCGACCCGGAGCCCGCGATGCTGCGGGCCAGGACGCGGCTGTCCCGGACCAGCCTGGGGCACGTCGGCGCGGTCGCCGTCAGCGCGGTCACCGGCGCCGGCCTGCCGGAGCTGCGGTCGGCCTTGCAGACGTTGGTCTGGACGCTGCCCGCCCCGTCGATCGAGGGTCGGGTACGGCTATTCATCGACCGCGCCTTCTCCGTGCGTGGCAGCGGAACCGTGGTCACCGGCACCCTCGCCGCCGGCACATTGCGCGTCGGCGATCGGCTGCTGCTCGAGCCGTCCGGACTGCCCGTGCGGGTCCGCGGGCTGCAGGCGCTGGGACAGCCACTCGGCGCAGTGGAAGCGGTAGCCCGGGTCGCGGTCAACCTGCGCGGCGCGGGAGTCGACACGGTGCATCGCGGCGACGCGCTCCTCACCCCGGACGCCTGGGCGATGACGCCGGCCGCCGACGTCCGGTTGATGGCCATCGATCCGGTGGACCTGCCCGGTGACCTGGTGCTGCACATCGGCTCGGCTGCCGTGCCGGGCAGGGTACGGGCATTCGGCGAGGACACCGCGCGGCTGCGGCTGGCGCACCCCTTGCCGCTGCAGCCCGGCGACCGCGCCGTCCTGCGGGAGCCGTCGAGTCGGCTCGTCACCGGGCTCGTCGTCCTGGACGTCGACCCGCCGCCGCTTCGCCGGCGCGGCGCGGCGCGCGCCCGGGCGATCGAGCTGCAGGGCGCGACCGGGACGCCCGACCCGGTTGCCGAGGTCGCCCGGCGTAGCAGCATGACCCGCGCCGAGCTCGCCGCCCGCGGCTTGCTCCGCCGCCACGAGAACCCACCAGGGTCGCTGCTCGTGGTCGGTGAGCGCCTCGTCGATCCGATCGCCTGGAAACACTGGGGCGACGCGCTGGTCGAGGCGGTGGACGCCCATCGGCGGTCTGCGCCGTTGCAGCCAGGGCTCCCGATCGAGGCCGCGCGCCAAGCCCTGCAGCTGCCGGACGTCCGGCTGGTCGACGCCCTGGTCCGTGAACTGCCCGGCGTGCTTGCCATGGTCGGCGGCCGGATCGCGCGGCCGGGCGCCGGAGCGTCCTTCACCCCGGCCCAGCAACGGGCTCTCGACGAGCTCGGCGGACGGCTGCGCCGGAACCCCCTCGCCGCCCCGGATGCGAACGAGCTCGCCGCCCACGGCCTCACGAAGGAGGTTCTGGCGACGGCGGCGAAGGCGGGTCTACTGCTCCGGCTGCCCGGCGAGGTGATCCTGCACCCGACGGCAGCCGACGTCGCCCTCACCGCCATCTCCGAGCTGGCGCAGCCGTTTACCCTGTCGCAGGCGCGGCAGGCGCTGCGAACGACCCGCCGGGTCGCGGTCCCGCTGCTGGAACATCTCGACGCCATCGGCTGGACGATTCGGGTCGATGCCACCCGTCGGCGGCTGCGCGACCGGGCGTGAGCACGCTGGAATCGATCCCTACGCTCCGGTCCGCGCGGCGCGTTCCGGCGGTTCATCCAACGGAACCGACCCGCTCCCAATCCGGCCGCGAGTCCGCCCCTGTGTCGGCTCTGCCTCGGCAGCACCAGACGCATCCAGACGACGTCGAGACCTCGTGGACGGGGGTCCCGACACCGCGCCCGTGCATCTCTGGCAGCACGTACAGCCGCCACATCGTCGGGCCACCACGGTGAGCGCCGATCACCACGACGCCGATGACGCGACCCTGGCCTTCCGCCACCAGTAGCGCGAGGTGCTCCGCCAAGGATTGGTGCAGCCCTCCCATCGACAGGTTGTCTCGGACGTACTGCTCGCCGGCGAAATGCCGATAGGTCGCTGGCCACGTGATCGACCCGACCTCAACGATGCCGATGAGATCGCTCTCCACCGCCGGCGAACGACTATCGTCACGGGCACATCATCGCCGGGTTGCTGGCGCCGGTTGATGCTGCCCCGCCAATCAGCACCCGCTACCGGGTCGGCGATGGGACGCCTCCCGGACGGTCGGCATCGCGCTCAATCGTCGCCGGGCGGGCGTTCGATTTGGAGCTGCGTTTCGATCGTGGCGAACCCGACCGCGCGGTAGAGATCGATGGCGAAGTAGTTCGGGTCGGCGACCATGACCAGCGTGTGCGCGGCGAGCTCGCCGAACCCGTACCGGCCGGCACGATGGACGAGCGATCCGGCCAGCCCGCGACGCCGGTGCTCGGGGTCCGTCTCGACGGCCTGGAACCGCGCGAGTCCCGGCCCAGCGCAAAACAAGCCCAGCTGGGTTACGAGTCGGTCCTCGACGAACGCGCCGAACCATCCACCGTGCCCTGCCTTGACGAGGCGGCGGTTGGTCTGGGCCTTCGCCGTGACATAGGCGCGGTAGGCCGTGGGCTCGAGCGTCCGCTCGTTGCATCGCATCCGCAGCTCGACGCTCTGCGCCCAGTCCTCCTGCGAGTGCAGCCGGCGGTAGACGGCGCGCCTGTTCGGGTGGACGGGTTCGTGGACCGCCGATGCGGTCATGACCGTCTGCGCCTCGGCGTTGAAACCGTGTCCGGCGAACCAACCAAGGTCGGTGACATCGCCGTCCGTACCGTCGAATCCGAGCGCGACGTGCTCGGCCCCGGTAAACGCCGCGCCGAAGCGATCCAGCCACGACGCAGACGCAGACGCAGCGGGTACGCCTGCCAGCAGGAGGAAGTTGCCCCACCAATGTGTCGGGTTGTGCGGGCTGCGGACGACGAGGTAGTCGCCTCGGTCCTCGACTTGCGTTCCGCCCAGCCGCAGCAGGGCGA
>JBPCOR010000044.1:0-15268 GCA_051000035.1 Mycobacteriales bacterium
CGTGCACGGGCGCGCCCGAACCGCGGACCAGCGGGGAGGCCGCCTCGCTCGGGTGGGAGCCGCCGGTCGTGGCAGGCGCCCTCGGGTGGGAGCCGGCGATCGTCGCACGTGCGCTCGGGCGAGTGCCCCCCGTCGCCGATGGCGCCGTCCCGGACGTCGGCGCGGGATACGCCGGATGCGTTGCGCGCGATCGCGCCGCGGCGGCGGTTGTCGTCGTCCGGCCGGCAACGGCCGACGAGGAGGGCGACCGGCCGGGCGTCGACGTCGGGCCCGCGCCGGCTGGGACCGACCGCGCCGGGGATGTGTCAGCGGCCTGGCTGGCGGACGAGCATCCGACCACCAGTGCGACGCTGCAGGCGGCGGCCAGCAGGGTGATGGCGAGACGGACAGAACGCAGCGGGGAGGACACGGTCGGTCGCTTCACGCCGACCGGTCCGCTCACACCCGCCAGCATGACCGGCCAACGGTTAAGAAGCCGTTAAGCGCGCCCGGGGCGGCCCGCCACCGATGCATCGCCGGTGGGCCCCGAGGCACGGTGGGGCCGAAATGACGCGCGACCTGGGATGCTCTCTTGGTCTACTGAGCGTTGGTCTACTGAACATCGGTCTACTGAAACGGTATCGAGCGGACGGACATCTGACTCTCGTGTCAACCGGCGACACACCTCGCCCCTGCGACCTGCCGACGGCGGGTTCGTTGCGGCGGCTCGCGGCGACGGACGGCGCCGCCGGCGCGCTCGTCGCTGTCGTCGGCCTCGTTGCCAGCTGGGCCATCACCTGGGCCGCCGGACGGGTCGGACCGTCGCCGGGGACGGTCGCCGTCGTCAGGTGGTGGGGGGCGTTCGCGCAGGTCCGGACGGACGCGCAATGGCCCGGCATCACGGTGCTGGTCGGGATGGGTGTGCTGACGGCGAGCTGGGCGACGGCGATGACGCTCGCGCAGCGACGGGCCTGGCCAGCCCGGCGCATGTGGCTACTCGCGGCCTGCTGGGGGAGCCCGCTGGCGGTCGGGCCGCCGGTGCTGAGCAACGACGTCTACAGCTACCTCGGTCAGGGCTTGATGGTCCTGCACGGTCACAGCCCGTACAGCTCCGGGCCGAATGTGCTCGGCCAGTCGGCGTTGCTGGCGGCGATCGATCCGCGCTGGCGGGACACCCCGAGCCCCTACGGGCCGCTGGCAACGGCCGTCGAGAGCGTCGCGGCCCGCATCGGCGGCGGCTCGGAGCTGACAGCCGTGATCGTGCTGCGGCTGGTGGCAATCGGAAGTGTCGTCGCGATCGGCATTCTGGCGGCGTCCCTGGCCGCCCCGCACCGCCCGCCGACCATGGCCCTCGCGCTGACCGTGGCCAACCCCCTGCTGCTGCTGCAGGTCGTCGGCGCGGTCCACCTCGACGGGCTGATGTGCGCCCTGATTCTGGGTGCGCTCCTGGCCAGCCGCCGCGGGCACCTGCTGACCGCACTCGTCCTCGGCTGCGCCGCGGCGGCGGTGAAGGCGCCGGCCCTCGTCGTGGTCGTCGTGATCATCGCGATGGCCGGTGCGGACGCCAGTCCCGGACCGGAGCGCCGCCGGGTCGTTGCCCGCGCGACCGGGGGAGCCGCGGCCGCGCTCGGTCTGCTCTGCGTTCTGGTGCCGGACGGATGGGGTTGGATCGCAGCGCTGAGCACGCCGGGCCAGGCCGATACGGCCTGGGCTCCCGCCGACCTGATCGGAGTCCTGGTGCACGCCGGCGTCGGCTGGATCCAGGCGCCATCGCTGGTGTTCTCCACTCTCGGTCGCGTCGGGAGTCTGGCCATTGCCGGCTGCCTGGCCTGGTGGCTGCTGGTGACGGTGCGACGCCGTCTCATCGCGGACACGACGGGCGGCCTGCTGCTCACGGCGGCGCTGTTCGGACCGGTCGTCTACGGGTGGTACCTGTTGTGGGGCCTGCTGTGCCTCGCACCCGGGGCGACTCCACGCAGCCGCCCGTGGATCGTCGCCGCGACGATGGCCGGCTGCCTGATCACCGTCCCCGGGCTGAGCCACCAGTTCGCGATCTCGGTCGCCGTCGGCGCCGGGATCGCGGCTGCCGGCTTCGTCGCGGTCGTCTACGGGATGCCGCCGAATCCCAGCCTCGCCCGCTCTTCCTCGGTCGCACGATCGAAGTGACGTCCCCGGCCACGAGGTGCTGGCCCGGACTCAGGCCTGCGGGTCGGCGCTGAGCTGCCGAGTGGTGGCCGGCAGCCGGATCTCCACCGTGAGCCCACCGCCCGGCGTCTGATCGAGGGTCGCGGTGCCGTGGTCGGTGGCGAGCAGGCGCCCGACGATCGCCAGCCCGAGGCCGGTGCCGCCGTGACCGCCACGGTCGGTGACGAAACGCCCGAACGCGTGCGCGCGTTGGTCGGCGGTCATCCCCGCGCCGGAATCGGCGACCCGCAGCACCGCGGTCCCGGATCCGGCGTCGACGACCACCTTGATGAATCCGCCGGCGGGGACGGCGTCGATGGCGTTGGCCAGCAGGTTGTCCAGGATCTGCTCCAGGTGCCCGGGAGTGACGGCCGCTACGACCGGACGGGTCTGGAGCTGCAGGCTGATGCTGCGCTCGGTCGCCACCGGCGCCCAGGCGGCAATGCGGGCCGCGCTGACGTCGGCCACGTGGGTCGGCGTCGGGGCAGCGACGACCGCCTCGGCGCGGGCGATCGTGAGCAGGCCGTCCAGGAGTCGACTCAACCGGTTCGTCTCCGCCAGCATCGCGACGATCTCCACACCCAACTCGCCGTCGACCTCCCCCGACAGGAGTTCCAGGCGCAGGCGGAGGGCCGCCAGCGGCGTACGCAGCTGGTGTGACACCTCCGCGGTCATCCCCCGCTGAGCCTCGAGCAACGACCCGACCCGGCCGGCCATGTCGTTGAACGCCGCAGCGACGTCGCGGACCTGCGCCGGGCCCGCGCTGTCATCGGCGCGCGCGCTGGGTGTGCCCGAACCGATGCCGTGCGCGGCCCCGATGAGGCTCTTCAGCGGAGCGGCTATCCATCGAGCCAGCGACCAGCCGACCACCGACCCGACGACCACCGCGGCGACCGCAGCGGCGGAAAGGGCGAGCCACAGCGATCGGACCCGACCCTGCAGCGGTGCGGCGACCCGGGACAGCACCACCCGCCCGGCCGGGCGGTCCTGCTCACCGATGAGGGCCGACACCACGACGCTGTCGCTGGTGTCCTCCAGCGGCTTTCCCCCACGGGCGGCGGCCAGCTCGGCGGCGGGCAGCCGGGCACCGGCGGTGGCCAGGATCGATCCGGCGGCGTCCAGGACCACGACCGCGTCGTCGCCGGCCGCCCGGGCGAGCACCGGGGGGAGGGTCTGGCGGTGGCTCCGGTCGTCGAGTTTCTCGTCCACGACCGCGGCCAGGGCGCGGGCCGAGGCAATGGCGGCGGCGCGGAAGTCGTGGCGTTGCTGACCCGCCACGGTCAGACCGAGTGGGACGACGATGGCAACGATGACGGCGATCAGGACCGAGAGGAAGCCCGCCAGGATCCGGCCCGTCACGCGCAGCCGAGCCTGAATCCGCGGCCGTAGACGGTCTCGACCAGCCCTGGGTCGCCGAGCTTGCGCCGTAACGCTGCCATGTGTACGTCGAGCACCTTGGTCGGTCCGTACCAGTGCTCGTCCCAGACCCGGTCGAACAGCTCTTCCCGGCTGACCACCCGGCCGGGCTCGAGCGCCAGGCAGCCCAGGATGTCGAATTCCTTCCCGGTCAGGCTCACCGGCCGCCCGTCAACGGAGACCCGGCGCGCCGCGACGTCGACCCGGAGCCGGCCATGCGTGAGCACACCGCCGTCGGTGCCCGCGCGGCGTAGAACCGCGCGCATGCGGGCCCGCAGCTCCTCGAAACCGAACGGCTTGATCAAGTAGTCATCGGCGCCGGCGTCCAAGGCGTCCACGCGGTCCGGTTCGGCCGCGCGCGCCGTCACGACGATGATCGGCGCGCCGGTGCGCTGGCGCAACCGCCGGCACAGGTCGACGCCGTCGACGTCCGGAAGCCCGAGGTCGAGGAGTACGAGGTCGACGTCGGCGGCGTCCAGCGCCGAAGCGCCGTTCGCGACGGCGACGGCGCGGCTTCCGAACCGGTTCAGGCCCTTCACCAGCTGGTCGCTGATCGCCGCGTCGTCCTCGACGATCAGCACCCGTAGACCGGCCAGCGCGGCATCGCGTGCATCGGGCGCGGTCACCCCCCGACGGTAGGGCGTCGCGCGGGCACCTAGGGACATCTGAACAACTTCTTAGTCATCACTCGGCGATCATGCGAGTGTGCCGCCGAGACCCTCTTCCCCACGGACCCCGCCAGCTCCACCCGGTTCGCCGTGGTCTCGGCGGCGCACCTCTGCATGCTGCGAAGGCGCCGGCCGGCCGCGATCGGTGCGGCCCGATGCCGTAGCCCGATGACCCTCACCGCGATGCGCGCCGACTGGTATGACGACGACCCGGACTACAACTATCTGCGGTACTGGGACGCGCGGGGATACGAGCACGGCGCGGAGGTGCTCGCGATCCGCCGGCTGCTGCACGGCTTAGCGGTGGGCCGTGCCGCCGACGTCGGCGGCGGGTACGGCCGGCTCAGCGGGCTGCTCCGCGAATACGCCGAGCAGGTGGTGCTCATCGAGCCGAGCCGCCACCAGCGCCAGCTGGCCGATGACTTCCTCGCCGACATCAGCGGCGTCGTCTGCCAGGCCGGCGATGCCGCCCGGCTGCCGTTCCCCGACGCATCGGTCGAGCTCATCTTGGTGGCCAGGGTCTTGCACCACATCCCGGACCCTCTCCCGGCCCTGCGAGAGCTCGCCCGCGTCCTGACCGGCGACGGCACGGTCGTGCTGGAATTCGCCAACAGCGCGAACGCGCTCCGCCGGGTGCGGGCCGCTGCCGGTGGCCGGCGGGTGCCGCGGACGCCGATCAATCCGCCCTCGCACGTCGTCGGCGGAGACGCCGAACGGATTCCGTTCGTCAACCACCACCCCGCCGCGATCCGGGCCGCGGTGGCTGACGCCGGTTTCACCGTCGAGCGAGTGCTCTCGGTGTCCAACCTGCGGATGGACCTGCTCAAACGGGCACTGCCCCTGCCGGTGCTGCTCCGCGCCGAGCGGCTGCTGCAGCCTGGCCTGGCGCCGTTCTGGTTCGGCCCGAGCGTCTGGTTGCGGCTCCACCGGCGATAGGACGGGCGGCCGGAATTCAGGCCTGTGCGGCTGACGCGGCTGCGCCGTCGTGGTCGTCGAACCCGGGCGTACGGAATACGCCACCGTCGCCGTCGACGGCGATGCCCTCCCAGCCCGGGCGGGCGGCGAGCCAGTCGATCCCGCCGCGGCCCATCGCGACGGCGGCGGTCGCGTAGGCGTCGGCGCGGGTCAGGTCCGGCCCGACGACCGTGACGCTCGCCCACGATTCGCCGGCGCGGCCGGAGAACGGATCGACGATATGCAGGCCGCGTTCGTGCACCCCCGACGTCGCGACCGCGAGCTGCCGGCCGCGGACCACGGTGATGCACCGGCGCGGATGAAACGGATCGGCGACGCCGACGTGCCACGGCTGCGGGGGGGCCGCGCCGCCGGTCCGGACGTCACCACCGGCGCAGATGGCGTGCAGCGGGGATCCGGCCCGACCGAGCAGGTGACTCGCCCGCTCGACGCTCCAGCCCTTCACCAGTCCGGTCGGATCGATGGTGCCGTTCCAGCGGGCCGTGAAGTAGCCCTCCGTCTCAGCCTCGATCACGGCGCAGAGCTCCAGGACGGCGGCGACGTCCGGTGGGCAGTCGGCGAGCGTGATCTCGGCCCGGTTGAGGCGGCTGATCGCGCTCTCGGGCTGATACGTGCTGAAGGTGTCGTCGACCAGATGCAGCCAGTCGACGGCGTCCCCGAGGCCGGGCACCGGACCCGGTTCGATGACCGGCGCCGGCGCGCGGACGACGAAGCTGGCCATAGTGCCCATCACCGGCTCGACGTGCCGGACGGTACGTCCCTCATCCACCGCGACTGTCCAATGTGGACTGCAGCGACTGCGCATATCCGTCGCTGGTGTAGGACGCTCCGCTGACGATGTCGATCTGTGCGCTGCCGGCCGCGAGCGCCTCGTGCCGCAGGATGGGGGTGGCGTAGGACGTCAGCTGCTGTGAGCGCGGGTTGTCCGACGGTGCCTGCAGCACGGTGATCGCGGTGAGGTGGTTACCGGTGAGGGTCGACCGCACCTGCACCGTGCCGTACGGCGTCGCAATCGGCGCTCCGACGACCGTGCGGCTGGTCGCGACGGTCGGCTGCGGCGGGGTTGCGGGTGGACGGGTCGACGACGAGGGCGGCGTGGCTGGTGGGCCGGTCGAGGACGTGCCCGGCGCCGACGGCGCATGGGTCGGTTGCGGCGTGCCACCGCCTCCCGGCGCCGGCGAGCCGATGATCGCCAACCGCGCACCCTGCCGGCCGGGCGCGGTCCGGTAGCCGAGCAGCAGCACGATGCCGACGACGGTGGCGCACAGCGCGAATACGGCGCGGCGCATCTGGGCTCCCAAGACTCGAAGGATCAGAACTCGAACGACTCGTGGTGGATGCGTCGGCGGGGTACCCCGGCGCCACGCAGGGCCGCCATCGCGGCGGCGATCATGCCCGGCGGTCCGCAGAGGAAGACATCGCGGCCGGTCACGTCGGGCACCACGGCCAAGATCCGGTCCGCGGTCAGCGGGTCGTTCGGGCCGCCCGGCGGACCGATCAGGAACCGCAACCCGGCGTGGCGTTCCCGCGCGATCGTGACCAGCTCCTCGGTGAAGACTAGATCCGAGCGCCGATTGGCGCGGTAGAGCAGCTCCACGTCGCCCGGACCGGCCGGCATCGACTCGAAGAGCGCGCGGATCGGGGTGATGCCGATGCCGCCGGCCAGCAGCAGGATTCGCCGCCTGGTACGCCGGTCCGCGGTGAATGCGCCGTAGGGTCCCTCGGCGACGACGCGGGTGCCGGGCACGAGCGCCCCGATCAGGCGGCTGTGGTCGCCGAGTGCCTTGATCGTGATCCGCAGCCGGTCGTCGTGCGGAACCGCGGAGATCGAGTACGGATGGGACTGCCACCACCCGTCGCGGGTGAGGAAGCGCCAGCGGAAGAACTGCCCCGGCCGCGGCGAGAGCTCTCCCATCCGGTCGCCGATGACGACGATCGATACGACGCCGCGCCCCTCGCGCTGCACGTCATAGACACGGAGCCGATGCCGGCGCGCCGACCGCACCGGCGCGACGACGCGAAACCACAGCAGCAGCGCACCGGCGCCGGCATAGAGCAGGATCCACAGCGCCCGGGCCTGCGGGTTGGAGATGAAATCGGCCCCGGTGGCGAACTGGTGCGCGAATGCCAGCGCGATCGCGAGGTAGGTGTAGAGGTGCAGGTAATACCACGTCTCGTAGCGCATCCGGGCTCGCGCGGCGCGTGCGGACACCACGCCGACCGCGACCAACAGGCCGGCTGCGACCGAGGCCATCAGCACGTCGGGATAGCTCAGCAGCAGCGTGACGGCCTCGCGCGGCGGTGCCGCGTGCGCCGTCACGGCGTAGCCCCAGGTGATGAATAGGGCATGGGCCAGGACCAGCGAGAGGGTGTACCGGCCGCCGAAGGCGTGCCAGCGGGCCAGCCGGTCGGCGCCGACGCGTCGCTCCAGCAGCGGCACCCGTGCCATCAGCACGACGAGGACGACGACGGCGTAGCCGGCGGGCGGGCCGAGGACGTACACAACGGCGGTCAGATAGTCCCCGAAGCCGTGCAGCGTCGACGACGTGTCGTGCAGCCACACCAGCACGACCAGCCCGGCGCCGGCGGCCACCGCGGCCAGCAGCAGCGGCGGGACGAGCCGGTGCGCCGCGGGGCCGTCCAGATCGATGCGGGCCGGAGCCCGGGCAGCGAGGGTGGACGGCATGGGCCCCAGGGTGCTGCCCGGATCTCAGCTGTTTCTGGGAGCGGGGCCGACGCTGCCGTATGGGACGCTGCCAGGGTGTCGCGCGGATTGTTGCTCGTCGAGGACGATCCGGCGCTGCGCCGCATGCTGACGGAGATCTTCCTCGCCGAGGGTTACGACGTCAGAGCGCGTGCGGACGGGCAGTCCGGTCTGCACGCCGGCCTGGTCGGGGATTTCTCCGTTCTCATCATCGACCGCCTGCTGCCGGCCATCGAGGGCGTCGACCTGTTGCGCCGGCTGCGCAGGCGCGGCGTCTCGACGCCCGCGCTGATCCTCACCGCGCGGGGCGCGGTCGCCGACCGGGTCGAGGGACTCGATGCGGGGGCTGAGGACTACCTGGCGAAGCCGTTCGAGATCGACGAGCTGCTCGCGCGGGTGCGCGCCCTGCTGCGCCGACACTCCGATGACGCCGACATCCTTCGGCTCCGCACCGCGCGACTCGACGTAGCGTCGCGGCGCGTCGTACCCGATGACGGGCGCCCCGAGATAGAGCTGTCCAGCCGGGAATGCGACCTGCTGCAGGTGTTCGCGGCGCGACCGACCCAGGTCTTCACCCGCGACGACCTGCTGCTGCGGGTCTTCGACGGCGCCGAGAGTCCCGGGGCCGTCGACACCTACGTGCACTACCTGCGCCGCAAACTCGGCCGAACCGTCGTATCGACCGTGCATGGCGTCGGCTACCGGCTGGGCACCTTGTGACGCGGTCGGGGACGCGCGGCCCGGACGAGGCGTTGCTGCGGGACGCCGCCCGCAGCGTCGGAGCGCAGATCGGCGCCGCCGTCGCGCTGCTCGTCATCGTCGTAGCCACCATCGCCTACGTCGTCATCGGGCACGAGCAGTCGGCGGAAGCACGGCGGGCGGTGTCGACGGCGGCCACGACCGCGGACGACGTCACCGACCCGCCGGCCGGGGTCATTCTGCTGTCCCGCGCAGCGGACGGGCGGCGCAGCGAGAGCGCCGGCGCGCCGGTCGGCCTTGCCAGCAAGGCCTTCCCGGCCGGCGCGAGCACCGTGCGGGTCGACTCCCTCAGCTACCAGGCATATGCGGATATCCGGCCGGACGGGACGCGCGTCGTCGCGCTCGCCGATTTCCGTAACCGGCTGAGTTCGCGCGACCTGCTCTGGCCGCTCGTCATCGCCGCCGTGATCGGCGTTGTGGGCGCGGGCGGCGTCGGCGGCCTCGTCGGCCGCCGAGCCGTTCGCCCGCTGGGCCGCGCATTGGCACTGCAACGCCGGTTCGTCGCCGATGCCAGCCACGAGCTGCGCACCCCGCTGACGATCCTGCATACCCGCGCCCAGCTGCTCGAACGGCGACTCGGAACCGGCGCCGGCCCGGAAGTGCGCGAGCAGGTCGGCGATCTGCTCGCCGACACCCGCGCCCTCGCCGACGTTGTCGAGGATCTGCTGCTTTCCGCGGAGTTGCCGCACCGCAGCGACCGCTCCGAGCGGGTCGACATGCAGGAACTCGCCGCCGAAGTCGTCCGCACGTTCGGCCCGCATGCCGATACGTCCGGCGTGACGCTCCGTCTCGGCGACGCGCCCGTGGAGCCCGCCGTGGTTACCGGCGTACCGGTCGCGCTGCGGCGGGCGCTGTCCTCGCTCGTGGACAATGCGCTCGCCCACGAGCATCCCGGCGGGACCGTGACGACGACGGTGTCGGCTTCGGCCGGAACGGTGTGCATAACCGTCGTCGACGATGGTGACGGACTCGACCCGGCCACGACCGACGACCTGCTGCGCCGGTTCGTACGCGCCAACGGCGACGCCGGCGGCAGCCGGCGATTCGGGCTCGGCCTGGCGCTGGTCGACGAGGTCATGCGTGCGCACGGCGGCACCATCGGAATTGATGGTCGACCCGGCGTCGGCGCCCGATTCACCCTGGTGCTCCCGGCGGCCGGCGGGGTGCGAACTGCGGCTGCCGAGTAGTGCGATCCGCCGTTCGCGGCGGCGGTCTCAGGTGCCAGCCCGTCGCCGGAAGAGCGCGGGTGGTGAAACGGACCGACAGAAATCAGCCCTTCTGATGCTGTGGTGGGGCGAGCACGATGCCGAACAGCACGTGGTCGGCGAGGAATACCAGGCGCTCCATCGGCCGCGCGTGCTGGGCCTGCGACAACCCGAGTAGCGGGGCGATACCAGCCTCGAAGCCGGTCAGGACGACCAGCCCGTAGACGGCGCCGGCCCAGCGGCGGCTACGCAGCCGCGCCGGCAACAACGCGAACCCGGCGCCAGCGGCCGCGCCGAAGGCCCAGTGCGCCGCCTCGGTGACCGCGGGCTGTTTGTCCGTGGGGACCTTCGCCATCAGACCGGGGGTCTTCTGGTGCAGCACCGCCTCCGGCGGGGTCTCGCCGACCAGACCGAGAGAGCTTGTCAGTGAACGTGTGCCGCTCATAGCCATCGCAGCGACCACGCCCCGGACACCCGAATTGACCACCTGCTGCGCATTACCCACAATGTCCCTGCCCGCTGTCGCGAAACCCTGACCTGCCCGGCCCTGGGCAACGTTTGCGACCACCACCCGCACAGCCGAACCGCTGCGATCAAGGTACCTGCCCGGGTCAATGCAGGGCGCCGACGGCACGCGCGACGACGAGCAGGGACACGATCAACGCGGAGACGGACTCATATCCCATCAGCAGTTTGGCGCGCGGCGTCAGCGGCATGGTGTCGGTGGGGGAAAACGCCGTGGAGTTGGTCGTGGACACGTACAGGTAGTCCACGAAGCCCGGCATCCATCCGCTGGATTTCGACGACCCGACCGCGACCTCGGTGACGGCGTCGTGGTTCTCGTCCTGGGAGAACCGGAAATCCGCCGGCGGTACCTTCTCCCGCGATGCGCGGCGGCGAGTCACCGGGCCGCCGCGGTCCAGCTCCCAGTAGAGCAAGCCGAAAACGATGATGTTTGTCGCCCACACCTGCAGGGCGGCCAGCAGCAGCGCGCCGGCCTGCGTGCGGCTGGCGTTGACGAGCTGGTCGACCAGCAACACCAGCGCCGCGGTGTTGCTCGCCGCTATCAGCCCTACCAAGCTCAACGAGAGGATCCGAAGGACCCTGTTCTGCCGGGTCAGTCTGCGCGGGTTGGCCGCGAGCAATGCACCGAGCAGCCCGACCTCCAGCACCGGTACGACTATCCGCGGGCCGATGATCAGCTGGCCGGGCAGTAACGCGTACAGGCCGATGGCGACGACGATGGCCGCCGCTGCCGGGAAGCGCACCTCACCCTCGCGGCCCCCCTCACCGCCCTCGCCCCGCTCGCGCGAGTCGACGGTCCCGATCATCAGCGCGCCTCTCTCTACTGCTCGGCGGTGAGCGCCCCGGCGAGGCTGTCGAATGCCGCGGCGACGACCCGGTAGTAGGACCATCGGCCGCGCTGCTCGCGGGTGATGAGGCCCGCGTCGACGAGTTGCTTGAGGTGATGCGAAACGGTCGGCTGAGTGAGCTCGACCGGAGCGGTGAGGTCGCAGACGCAGGCCTCAGCGCCCTCGTGAGCGGCGATCAGGGAGACCAGCCGCACCCTGGTGGGATCGCCGAGCGCCTTGAAGATGCGGGCCAGGCGCTCGGCCTCGGCCGGGTCCAGGACGCTGCCGGTGACCGGGCCGCAGCACGCCGGCAGCTCGGCGTCGAGGATCGGCAGCACGGTCGTCACGGCTGCCAGTCTGCCATCGGCATTGACAACTGTCGATGCATCGGCCAGAGTCAATGCATCGAACAACGTCGATGCGAGCGCGCACCTATGGATGCCTCGTCGATAGGAGCAGGCCGATGGGCGGTCGAGACGTTCAGGAGCTGGTTCGTCAGCGCTATGCGGCCGCCGCGACCAGGGTGGCGAGCGGCGGCACCGACGGCGGCGCCGCGGCCGTCGAGTCGTGTTGCGCCACCACGGCGGAGAGTTCGTGCTGCTCGGCCGGGTCCTGCGCGCCGGAATCGGTCGACGTCGATGCGACGTTCGGCGCCGGCCTGTACAGCGCCGACGAGCGTGGTGAGCTGCCCGCCGAGGCGGTCGCCGCGAGCCTGGGGTGCGGCAACCCGCTGGCGGTCGCCGAGCTGCGCGACGGCGAGCGGGTCCTGGATCTCGGCTCCGGCGGCGGGATCGATGTGCTGCTGTCGGCGCGGCGGGTCGGCTCGGCGGGGTTCGCGTACGGCGTGGACATGACCGAGGAGATGCTCGACCTGGCTCGCGCCAACGCGGTGAAGGCGGGCATGAGCAATGTGGAATTCGTCCAGGGCTCGATCGAGGACCTGCCGGTGCCCGACGCCGCCGTCGACGTGGTGATCTCCAACTGCGTCATCAACCTGTCCACCAACAAGCCCGCCGTGCTGGCCGAGATGTTCCGGGTGCTGAGCCCAGGCGGGCGGATCGGCATATCCGACGTCGTGGCCGAGGATCACCTCACCCCGGCCGACCGGGCCGAGCGCGGAACCTATGTCGGCTGCATCGGCGGCGCCCTCTCCCGCAGCGAATACCTGCACGAGCTGTCGGCCGCCGGTTTCGCCGGCGCCGAGGTGAGCTTCACCCACCAGGCCGCGCCGGGCATGCACGGCGCGATCATCCGGGCTCGCAAGCCCGCCGACGGATGAGCGACGTCGTCACCGACACGCCGGTCGTCGACGCGGGCGCGCCTGTCCTCGCCCGGTTGTCCAGGCTGGACCGGTTCCTGCCGGTGTGGATCATCGCCGCGATGGTCATCGGCATCGGGCTGGGCCGGGCGATTCCGGATCTGGCCGGCGCGCTGGACACGGTGCAGGTCGGCTCCGTCAGCCTGCCCATCGCGATCGGGCTGCTGTTGATGATGTATCCGGTGCTGGCCAAGGTCCGCTACCGCCAGCTCGGTCGGGTCACCGGCGACCGGCGGCTGCTGGCCACGTCGCTGGTGCTGAACTGGGTCATCGGTCCGGCGCTGATGTTCGCGCTCGGCTGGCTGCTGCTGCCGGACCTGCCGGCGTACCGCACCGGTCTGATCATCGTCGGCCTGGCCCGGTGCATCGCGATGGTGCTGATCTGGAACGACCTGTCCTGCGGTGACCGCGAAGCCGCCGCCGTCCTGGTCGCGATCAACTCGGTGTTCCAGATCATCGCGTTCGGGCTGCTGGGCTGGTTCTACCTCTCCGCGCTGCCCGGCTGGTTGGGCCTGAGCCGGACGGCCGCGCACTTCTCGGTCGGCACCATCGTGCTGTCCGTCCTGGTGTTCCTCGGCATCCCGCTGCTGGCCGGCTTCCTCACCCGCACCATCGGCGAGCGCACGATGGGGCAGGACTGGTACGAGAACAGGTTCCTGCCGAAGATCGGGCCGGTCGCACTGTACGGGCTGCTGTTCACCATCGTCGTGCTCTTCGCCCTGCAGGGCCACACCATCACCGCCCGGCCGTGGGATGTGGTGCGCATCGCCGCGCCGCTGCTGGTGTATTTCGCTGTCATGTTCGGCGGCGGATTCGCAGTCGGTCACCGGTTGCGGCTGGGGTATGCCAAGACCGCGACCCTGGCGTTCACCGCAGCGGGCAACAACTTCGAGCTCGCCATCGCCGTCGCGATCGGCGTCTTCGGCGTGACCTCCGGGCAGGCCCTGGCCGGCGTCGTCGGGCCCCTCCTCGAAGTGCCCGTTCTCGTCGCACTGGTCTACGTAGCCCTGTGGGCGCGCCGGCGGCTGACCTGGCCGGCGGACGTACCGGCCCGGGTGCGGGCCTGATGCCCGCCGCCAGGACACGCCACAGCATCGGGCTGGTCGACGATGCCGCCGTTCTGGACCGGGCCGCCGCCGACCTCGCCGCGGCCTACCCCGGCAGCTACTCCGTGCACAGCGTCCGCCGCCTGCTCGATGACTCGCATGACCGGCTCGCGTCCACCGCCCGCATCTCCACGCACCTGCCCGTCCTGTCGATCCGCTTCGCCCGCGAACGCCTCGCCGCCCTGGCCCGAGCCGAAGGACACCTCGTGACCACCACCCCGGAAGTGCTGTTCGTCTGCGTGCACAACGCCGGGCGTTCTCAGATGGCCGCCGCCCTGCTCGACCGACACGCCGCCGGACGGGTGCACGTCCGCTCGGCCGGCTCGGCGCCCACCGGCGAGATCAACCCCGCCGTCGTGCAGGTCATGGCGGAACTCGGCCTGGATCTGTCCAAGGAATTCCCCAAGCCCCTCACCGACGACGTCGTGCGGGCCGCCGACGTCGTCATCACCATGGGCTGCGGTGACGCCTGCCCGATCTATCCCGGCAAGCGGTACCTCGACTGGGAGCTCACCGACCCCGCCGGCCGGCCCGTCGAGCAGGTCCGGCAGATCCGCGAGGAGATCGACCGCCGCGTCCGGACCCTGCTCGACGAGCTTCCCGTCGCGCCGGCCGACGCCTGAGGGTCAGACCTCGCCGAGGCGGCCCGTCCCGACGTCGAAGATGAAGCCGCGCACCTGGTCGGTGTGCGGGATGAACGGCGACGCCTTGATCCGCTCGATCGACTGCCGCACGTCCTCGCCGATATCGCCGAAGGCCTCCGCGGCCCACTCCGGCTTGATGCCGATCTCGTCCTGGATCGACCGCTTGAAGTCGTCATCGCTGAACGTAAGCATGCCGCAGTCGGTGTGATGGATCAGCACGATCTCGGTCGTGCCGAGCAACCGCTGACTGATCGCCAGCGACCGGATCGTGTCGTTGGTGACGACACCGCCGGCGTTGCGGATCACGTGTGCCTCACCCTCGCCGAGCCCGAGCGCGCCGTACACATTGAGCCGTGCGTCCATGCAGGCTACGACGGCGATGTGCTTGGCCGGCGGCAGCGGCAGCGGGCCGGAGAACGACGCTGCGTAACCCTCGTTGTTGGCGAGCAGCTCGTCGGTGACGGACATTGCGGGTCCTCTCTGTAGAGCGGCGGTTTGTCTGCGGACGAAGCTATCGGCCCAGCCCGGCGAGTCAACGGCGGCGTGCCCCGCCCGTCGTTCGTCGCGGCGGTCGCCCGCACGACCGTGTCGACAAACGACAGCCACCGTCCGTGGTGGTGGTCCCGGGCGGGTGTGCCGCCAGACCCGGGCACGGCGCCGCCGCCACTGTGCGCGTTGTGCCGCCATCGTTTGTCGCGGCGGTCGCCCGCACGACCGTGCCGACAAGCGACAGCCACCGTCCGTGATCCGGGCTGCGTACGCCGGCCGGTGCCCGGCGCGCGCCCAACCGCTACGCGATGATCTCGCTGTGCCGATCCAGCAGTGTTGGCACGTCGGCGGCGTCGCCCCGGCACATGCCGCACTCGGTGCAGAGTCCCTATTCCCGCACTCCGGCAGCAGATTGGGACCGGTGTTCATCGATGTGGCTAACCTGTTCCGTCGTCATCCCGGCGTCCTG
>JBPCOR010000063.1:0-5686 GCA_051000035.1 Mycobacteriales bacterium
CTCCCGCTCGTACCACCGCAGCGTGTCCAAGCTCAGACCCGTCTGCCCGGATACGGCGCGGATCCCGACCAGCTCATCCTGCGCTGCAGCAATCATGACCCCGACGCTATGCGCTGGAGTGCACTCCAGCGCAACCCCCAGGCCCTGTGCCAGCCAATCCGTGATGTACCGCCACTTCCCGGACGGGGCCTCGCTCGTCGGCGCGGTGTGCCTGCGGGTCTGGTCCGGGCTCGGTGAGCGCCTGTAGGCCGCCGCCGCAGAGCACGCCGACCCGTTCCGGGCGCTGCGCGCCAGAGGTCTGGCCTATGTCAGATTCGGCCTGGACCATCCCGTGCAGTACCGCCTCCTGCTGATGCGCCCAGCGGTGTCCGAGCACAGCACCGCCGAGGCGCTCGCAGCCGAAGCGTGCTACCGCGAGCAAGTCGACGCGGTCCGGGTCTGCGTGGATGCCGGCGTCCTACACGGCGACCCGGCCGTCGTCGCCTTCACGCTGTGGGCGACCGTCCATGGCTGCGTGTCGATGCTCATAGCCCGGCCGCCGTTCCCGCAGCCGCAGGACATCGACGACTTCATCGACGCAACCATCCGCAGCGCCGGTCTCGGCAGTGCGCTGACCACCAGGCTGCCCCCGGGCACGGCCCTGGGCGCCGCCTCGCTCACCCGCGGGCTCGATCGGCTGGCCCAGGACCTGATCGGTGACGCCCAGGGGCAGCGATCGGCGACGGTCGAGCCGGGTGGCACGAAGGGAGGCCCTGACCACGATCCACCACCTGGGTCTGCGGGTGTCTGACCTGGCAGCCAGCTCGGCGTTCTACGCCCGCGCCCTGGCTCCACTTGGTTACTGCGTACTCATGGACCACGACTTCGGCGTGGGGCTGGGCACCGACGGCAAGCCGGACCTGTGGCTCTATCCGGGTGGTGGACGATTCGACCAGCAGACCGGATCTGGTCACCCGCGGCGTGAGCCACCGCACCGAGCAGCTGGACTCGGTCGGCGGCCGGCAGGTCGCGAACTCGCTGGCGGTGAACCTGACCGATCGCAACGTACGCCTCGGCGTCGTGCAGGCCGGCAACGTCATCACCCGACCCGGCCGACAAGACGGTGTCGTCGAAGGCCGGCCGGACCGGCGCGGCGGCCGGTGTCAATGGCGACTGCTTCGAGATCAACGCGACCGGTCGGCCTCTCGGCGGCGTGATCGTCAACGGTCACCTGCTGAAATCACCGCGCCCCCGAAGTTCAATGCGCAGGTCGCGGTGCGCCGCGACGGCTCGGTACAGATCGGCTCCGAAGCCTTCAGCGGCAACATCACCGACGGCGCCGGCGGCCACTCACTCACCTCGATCAACGTGGTGAACGACCTGGCGAGCGGCGCGATCACCGAGGTCAGGCCAGCACGGCAAGCGCGGGGACGGCCTCCGGCGTGTCGAGGGTCAGCCGCATCGCGACGTAGCTGCCGCGGTCGTGGCCGACGACCGCGAACCGGTCGTGACCGGGTCCGCGCATCAGGCTGACCATGTCTGCTGCCATCGCCCGCTTGGAGTACGGGGCGCGATCGGCGGTCGTCGGCGGTGTGGAGGATCTCCCGTAACCGCGCAAATCCGGATATACGACGGTGTGCCCGGCTGCGACGAGCCGCGGCCCAACCCGACGCCACGTGGCATGTGTACGTGGATGGCCGTGCAACAGCAGCACGGGCGGATCGCCACCGCCGCCGCGTCCGTGCAAGGCGACGCCGGCGGCGACCTGTCGATCCCACTCGCTGAATCCGTCGGACATGCTCTGATCATGTCCTTGCACGACACTGGACCGGGAAAAGTCCCCGTGCCGATGAGTTTGCTGCCCCGGCGCGGTCAATCCGACAGCCGGGAAATCCCCCGGTGATGAGAAAGGACGACCGATGCCGAAGACCGTTCCCTGCCTGTGGTTCGACGGCCAGGCCGAGCAGGCCGCCGAGCACTACGTCGCAGTCTTCCCCAACTCCTGCATCCGCTCCGTGTCGCGGTACGGCCCGGATACACCAGGAACCGAGGGCACCGTCCTGACCGTTGACTTCAGCCTGGACGGGCAGGATTACGTCGGCCTCAACGGCGGCCCGCAATTCACCTTCAGCGAGGCCATCTCCTTCCAGATCTCCTGCGCCGATCAGGACGAGGTCGACCACTATTGGGACCGGCTGTCCGCCGGCGGGGAAGAAGGCCAGTGCGGATGGCTGAAGGACCGGTTCGGTGTCTCCTGGCAGGTCGTGCCGACGGCGCTGCCCGAACTGCTCGGAGACCCGGACCCGGACCGGGCGAACCGGGCAATGCAGGCGATGCTCGGCATGCACAAGCTGGATATTGCCGGGCTACGGCGGGCCGCCGATGAGGTGTCCGCCTGACGCTCGGGCTAACGGAAGTCGCGGGAGCGGGTCGTGGCGGCGAGCGGCAGCCGCTCGAACCGCTCGGCCAGGACGCCGACCACACCATCGGCCGATTCCAGCTTTCCGCGGATGATGAGAGCACCGGATTCGCGGGCGATCCGGCGGTAGCGCTGCCAGACGACGTGCGGGCAGATGACGTTGACCATCCCGGTCTCGTCCTCGAGGTTCAAAAACGTGATGCCGCTCGCGGTCGCCGGCCGCTGGCGATGGGTGACGACACCGCCGACGAGCACCCGGGTGCCGTCGCGCACCTCCCGCAGCCGCGCCGCCGATACGACGCCGAGCTCGTCGAGGTGTCCTCGGACGTACTGGGTGGGATAGGAGTCCGCCGATACGCCGGTGGACCACAGGTCGGCAGCGGTGGTCTCCGTCGGCGTCATCGCCGGCAGGGCAGGTGGATCGGCGGCGATGCGCAGGCCGGCGAGCCGGTCCGGCCGATCGGCGGCGACCGCCCCGGCCGCCCACAGCGCACCGCGCCGGTCCAGGCCGAACGACGCGAACGCGTCAGCGGTCGCCAGCGCCTCCAGCGCCGGCGCGGACAGGCCGGTGCGCCGCGCGACGTCCGGCATGTCGGCGTATCGCCCGTCCTGCTCGCGCAGGGCGACCACCCGCTCGGCGGCGGCGTCGCCGAGCCGGCGTACCGAGGTCAGTCCCAGGCGGATGATCGGCTCGACCTCGCCCCGGCCGAGCGGAGTCAGCCCGCCCGCCGGCACCGTCTCGCCGGGCTCCAGGGTCGCTTGCGCGCCGGATACGTTGATGTCCGGGCCGCGGACGGACAGACCGTGCCGGCGGGCGTCGGCGACCAAGGACTGCGGTGAGTAGAAACCCATCGGCTGGTTGGCGAGCAATGCGGCGTAGAACGCGGCGGGGTAATAGCGCTTGAGCCAGCAGCTGGCGTAGACGAGGTAGGCGAAGCTGATCGCGTGACTCTCGGCGAAACCGAAATTAGCAAATGCCTTGAGCTTGTCGAAGATCTCCTCGGCGACCGCGCCGGTGATACCGTTGGCTGCCATTCCGGCGTAGAGCCGCTCGCGCATCTTCTCCATCTTTTCGGTCGACCGTTTCGAGCCCATCGCCCGGCGTACCAGGTCTGCCTCGGCCGGCGTGCAGCCGGCGGCGTCGATGGCCATCTGCATCATCTGCTCCTGAAACAGCGGCACCCCAAGGGTTTTTTCCAGTGACTTGCGCAGGACGGGGTGGGCGTAGGTCGGCTCCTCCAGGCCGTTGTAGCGGCGGATGTAGGGGTGCACCGAGCCGCCCTGGATCGGGCCGGGCCGGATCAGCGCCACCTCGATGACCAGGTCGTAGAACTTCTTCGGCTTCAGCCGCGGCAGGGCCGCCATCTGCGCGCGGCTCTCGATCTGGAAGACGCCGACCGTGTCGGCGGCGCGGGTCATCTCATACGTCGGCGGATCGTCGGGCGGCAGCGTGGCGAGGTCGACCTCGACGCCGTGGTGCTCGCGGACCAGCGTCAGCGCGGTGTCGATCGCCGACAGCATCCCGAGGCCGAGCAGGTCGAATTTCACCAGGCCGGTGGCGGCGCAGTCGTCCTTGTCCCATTGCAGCACCGACCGGTCGGCCATCCGAGCCCACTCCACCGGGCAGACCTCGACCACCGGCCGGTCGCAGATCACCATCCCGCCGGAGTGGATGCCGAGGTGCCGCGGGGCGCCGCGCAGCTGGTTGGCGAGCGCCACCACATCGTCGGGAATGCCGTCGGCGTCGGCGATCTCGCCCCAGCCGTCGATGCGTTTGGACCAGGCGTCCTGCTGGCCGGGACAGTGCCCGAGCGCCTTGGCCATGTCGCGCATTGCGGATTTCGGCCGGTAGGTGATGACGTTGGCGACCTGCGCGGCGTTGTCGCGGCCGTACCGGTCGTAGACGTACTGGATCACCTCTTCCCGGCGCCCGGCCGCGATGTCCAGGTCGATGTCGGGCGGTCCTTCGCGCTCGGGGGAGAGGAACCGCTCGAAGAGCAGGCCGTAGCCGACGGCGTCGACCTTGGTGATGCCGATCGCGTAGCAGACCGCGGAATTGGCGGCCGATCCCCTTCCCTGGCAGAGGATTCCGTTACGTCGGCAGAAATCCACGATGTCGTGGACGATGAGGAAGTAGCCGGGGAAGCCGAGCCGCTCGATCATCGCCAGCTCGTGCTCGAGCTGGTCGTACGCCGTGACGGCGGCGTCCCGCGGTCCGTAGCGGTGGGTGGCGCCGCGCCAGGTCAGCTCGGCGAGCCAGCTCATCTCGGTGTGCCCGGCCGGCACCGGGCAGTCGGGCAGCGTGGGCGCGACCAGTTTCAGGTCGAAGGCGCAGTCCCGGCCGATCTCGCCGGCGCGGGCGACGGCGTGCGGATGGCGATCGAAGCGGGTGGCCATCTCCTCACCTGTCCGCAGGTACGCCGCACCGGCGGCCGGCAGCCAGCCGTCCATCTCATCGAGACTGCGCCGGGCCCGCACGTAAGCCATCGCGGCGGCGAGCCGGCCGCGCGACGGCCCGGCGTAGTGGGCGGCCGTGGTGGCGACGACGCCGACCCGGGCGCCGGCCGCCAGATCGGCCAGCGCGTCGATCCGCTCGGCGTCCTCGGGTGCGCCGTGGTCGGTGAGCTCGACGGCGACGTGCTCGCGCCCGAACGCCGCCACCAGCCGGTCGAGCTCGGCGGTCGCGGCAGCCAGCCCGCCGGTGCCTCCGGTCGCGAGTGCCGCCGGTACGGCGCCCTTGCGGCAGCCGGTGAGCAGCTGCCAGTGCCCGCCGGCCGCTGCGGCGAGCTCGTCGAGCGCGAAGACCGGTCTGCCCTTGGCGCCGGCCCGCTGCCCGGCGCTGATCGCGGCGGCCAGCCGCGCGTAGCCCTCGGGGTCGCGGGCGAGCACGACGAGGTGGCTGCCCTCGGGATCGGCGACACCGTTCTGCGCCCGGGACAGGCCGAGGGACAGCTCGGCGCCGAAGACGGTCGGCAGCCCGACTTCGGCTGCCGCCTCGGCGAAGCGGCACACGCCGTAGAAGCCGTCGTGGTCGGTGAGCGCCAGCGCCTGCAGCCCGAGCGCCGCCGCCGTCTCGGCCAGCTCCTCCGGGTCGCTCGCGCCGTCGAGAAAGCTGAAGTTGGAATGGCAGTGCAGCTCGGCGTACGGCGTGGGGGAGTGCCGCCGCCGGATCGGTGACGCGAACGGCTCGCGGTGCCGGCTCCAGGCCGGGCTGTCGCCGCCGTCGCCCGGCGGATCCGGGCGGGCGCGTCCGGCCAGTCGGCGCTCCAGCTCCGACCAGGGAATCGG
>JBPCOR010000083.1:0-9354 GCA_051000035.1 Mycobacteriales bacterium
CGGTCACCCCGGGCCGGACCAGCAGTGCCCCGCGCACGCCGTCGGGCACGCGCCGACGCTGCTCATCGAGCCCTACGACACGACCGCCCGCAGCCACGTGACGCCCGCGGCGCAGCGCACAGCGGCCAGCGACGGCACCGGGCAGTTGCAGGTCCTCTCAGCCGATCACACCGTGATGGTGACCGCGACCTACGCGAGCTCGGCCGCCGGCGGGTCCTCCGACGGGTCGGCGGCCGACCCGGCGCCCGGCTCGGCCACTCCCGGCTCTACCACCCCAGCCTCGCCGCCTGCACTCTCCGGTCGGGCGGCGGCCGAGGCGCTGCTCGCGGGCGGCACCGCGCTGTCGGCCACGCCGCCGTTGCCCACCACGCCGGCCGACTCGGCGGCCACGACCACCGGGCCGGCCGGGGCCGGCCCCGACACAGTCTATCAAGAAAGCACGCTCGGCTTCGACACCTGCGCGGCACCGTCGGTCAACACGATGGCGGCCTGGCGGGCCTCGCCGTATCGCACCGTCGGCGTCTACATCGGCGGGATCAACCGCGCCTGCGGCTACGGCAACCTCTCGTCCGGCTGGCTGCAGACCGTGCGCAGCTACGGCTACGGCTTCATCCCCACCTACGTGGGCCCGCAGGCGCCGTGTTCGGGCATCGGCGAGCCGATGCCGACGGACCCGAGCGCCGTGACCACGCTCGCGACGCAGAACGCGTATGGCGCGGTCCTGGACATGCGGGCCTTCGGTCTCGGCCAGGGAAACCCGGTGTACTTCGACCTGGAGTACTTCCACGGCGACGCGACCTGCCACGCCACGGTCGTGCGGTACTTCGACGCGTGGACCCGCGAGCTGCACCGGCGCGGCTACCTGTCGGCGGTCTACAGCAGCAGTAGCAGCCTCGCGGACTTCGTCGCGCACTACAACGACTCGTCGTTCGCCCGGCCCGACGCACTGTGGATGGCGAGCTGGAACGGCAGCCACTCCGTCTACGGCAATTCAACCGTGCCGGACTCGCAGTGGAACCCGCATCGCCGCATCCACCAGTACAGCGGCGGTGAGTACCACACCTACGGCGGGTACACGCTGAACATCGACGGCGACTACGCCGACGCGCCGGTCGGCGCGCCGGGAACCCAGACCGGCACCCCGCCGCCGACACCGCTGAACGCGACCAGCCTGGCCGGCGCGACGCTACTCGGCCCCGGTGCCGCGTCCTCAGGGCCCGGACACCTCGCCGTCGTAACCCGTGGCAGCAATGGCCAGGTGTACTACCGCTACGCAAGCGGCAACGTGTGGTCAGCCTGGGCGCTGGCACTGCCCGGCGTGCCGAGCAGCAACCCGGGCGTCATCTCCTGGGGCGGTTCCCAGCTGCACATCTTCGCCCGCGACCGCCGCAACCACTTGATCCAGGCATGGCAGGACGGCGGGCCGATCCAGGGCTGGCAGAACCTCGGCGGGTGCCTGCGCAGCGGGCCCGGCGTGGCCATGAGCGGTCCCGGCACTGCCTACGTGACGGTTCGAGGCTGCAACAACCACGTCTACCTCAAGGAATACCTCGGCCACGGCTGGAGCCGGTGGTTCGACCTGGGCGGCAGCGTGACATCGGACCCGGCGGTGATCACCTGGAGAAACCACCTGCAGGTCTTCGCCCGCGGCGTGCACGGGAGGCTGTGGAGCCGGTGGGAGAACTACGGGCGCTGGTCGCGCTGGGCGCTCGTCAATGGCGGCCAGGTGCTCGGCGGACCGGCGGCCGCGTCGATCGGCCCGGGCAAGACGGACGTCTACATTCGAAGCCGGCGGGGTTACCTCTACAACCTCAGCCAGCGTCCCGGTCAGGGCTGGTCGGGGTGGCATGCGACCAACGTCTACGCAACGTCCGACGCCGCGGTCAGCACCAACGGCAGCCACCGCAACGACGTGTTCTACCGGGGTTCGGCTGGTGACGTGCAGCATCGCTGGTATGCACGCTGATCCGCCTGGCGTGGCCCGAGCGGGCCGCTCCGATAGCCTTCCGCCGTGCCAGCTGATGCCGTCCCACACCTGATAACGGTGCGGCCGGAGGTGGCACCTCGCGCCGCCGTCGTCATCCTGCACGGCGGCAAGTCAGGCAGCCGGGCCCGGGTGCCCCCCTGGTCGGTCGCGCTGCTGCGGATGCGGCCCTTCGGGCGCGCGCTGGCCGCGGCCGGGGGCCGGCACGGACTCGTCGTCGCCACCCTGCGCAACCGCTATCGTGGCTGGAACGGCGCCGCCGCGGATCCGATCTCCGACGTCGACTGGGCGTTGACCCGGCTGCGCGCGTCCTACGGCATGCTGCCGGTCTACCTGCTCGTCCACTCACTCGGCGCCCGCGCGGCCGTCCGCAGCGCCCGGCACGATGATGTGACATCGGTCGCCGCACTCGCGCCGTGGATCCCGCCCGGCGAGCCGGTCGCGCAGTTGCGCGGACGCACGCTGCTCGTCGCCCACGGCGATCGCGACCGCACCACCGACCCGAAGATGTCCCGCTCCTACGCCGAAGCGGCGCGACGGGCCGGCGCCACGGTGTGCCGGTTCGTCGTCGCGGGTGACGGGCATCCGATGCTGCGGCGGGCCGGGGACTGGACCGACCTCGTCCGCCGCTTCGTGCTCGGCGCGCTGGACCTCGAACCGGTGGACCCACAGATCGCGAACGCAATGCAAAGCCCCGATGGGCTCGACATCCCGCTGACGCGGAGCCGGTGAGCTAGTAGAAGGAGCGCGGACGTGGGATCGGAGCAGCGCCGTTCGGCAGCGTCCCGACCGCCCGCCCGTGGCGGCGATCGGGACAGCGTCGCAGTCATCGGCAGCGGCGTCGCCGGCCTCACCGCGGCGTACCTGCTGCAGCGAACCCACGACGTGACGCTTTTCGAATCCGACGACCGGCTCGGTGGCCACGCCGACACCCACGACGTCGCGGGCAGCGGCGGTCGCACGTTGCCGCTCGACACCGGCTTCATCGTGCACAAGGAGCGGACCTGTTCGCAGTGGTTCAAGCTCTTCGCCGAGCTCGGCGTCGCGACGCGGGACAGCGAGATGAGCATGAGCGTCCGCTGCGACGGCTGCGGCCTGGAGTATGCCGGCGCCCGTGGCATCAGCGGACTCACCGCCAGTCCCCGACACCTGGCCCGCCTGGACTACCTGCGGTTGCTCGCCGAGGTGACGAGGTTTCACCGGCAGGCCCGGCGGGTCCTGGACTCGACCGACTGCGACGGGCTGTCCCTCGGCGGGTTCCTCGACCTGGGCGGCTACTCGCGCTACTTCGTCTCGCATTTCGCGCTGCCCTTCGTCGCCGCTGTGTGGTCATCGGGCCTCGGCGCGGTGCGCCGGTACCCCGCGCGCTACCTGTTCGAATTCATGTCCCGGCACGGCGCTCTCGCGGTGAGGGGTGCGCCGACCTGGCGGACCGTCGAGGGCGGCTCCCGCAGCTATGTCGAGCGCGCGGCGAAGGGCCTCACCGCCGTCACGACGTCGACCCCGATCCGCGCCGTACACCGCACCGGTGGAGTTGTCGAGGTGCACGACGACGCCGACGACGTTCGCCGTTTCGACCGCGTCGTCATCGCAGCCCACGCCGACCAGGCCCTGGGCATGCTGGCCGATCCGACGGCCGAGGAGCGCACGGTGCTCGGATCCTTCGGATACTCCAGCAACGCCGCGACCTTCCACACCGATGCGAGCATCCTGCCCCGGCACCCCAGGGCCCGGGCATCGTGGAACTACCTGAAAGATGCCTGCGAGCCGGCCGATGAGAAGGTGCACGTGAGCTACGACCTCAACCGGCTGCACCAGGAGAGCGAGCCGCTCGACCACGTGCTGACACTCAACGACGATGCCCGGCTGATCGACCCGTCGACGGTCATCGCGGGGATGGTCTACGAGCACCCGATCTACACCGCCGAGTCGGTCGCGGCGCAGCGTCGGCTGCCCGCCCTCAGCACCGGTGCCACGGCGTACGCCGGCGCCTATCACGGCTGGGGCTTCCACGAGGACGGCTGCGCGTCCGGTGCCCGCGCGGCGGCGGCGTTCGGCGTCTCGTGGTAGCCACCCACGTCGCGCCGCGGCGGTCGCTGCGGTCCACAGCCTCCCGACCGGCGGTTCCGGCGCCGGCGATCTACCGCACCGACATCTGGCATGCCCGCACGCAGCAGGCGCCGCACGCCTTCACCTATCGGCAGGACTACTGGCTGGTCGACGTCGACGCGCTGCCGGCCATCTCCGCGCGCCGGCCGATCTTCCGCGCCACGGACCACCTCGGCGCCGCCTCGGCGTCCATCCGCGCCAACGTCGAGCACTGGCTCGGGCTGCACGGCATCGACCTCGCCGGTGGCCCGATCATGATGCTGACCACGCCGCGGACGGCGGGATACGTATTCAATCCGCTCACCGTCTACTGGTGCTGCTCCGCCGGCGGTCCACTGCGCTGCGTCGTTGCGGAGGTCCACAACACCTACGGCGAGCGGCATTGCTACCTGCTGCGCCCCGACGAGTCCGGCCGGGCCCTGGTGGACAAGGCGTTCTACGTCTCGCCGTTCCAGTCGATGGGCGGAGAATACCTGCTGCGGGTCAGCCCGCCCGGCGACGAGCTGCACGTCACCATCACGCTGCGCCAGGGCGAGACGACGCCGTTCACCGCGAGCATGCGCGGCCGGCGCATTCCACTCACCCGCAGCTCCATGCTGCGGTCGCTGCTGCGCCGACCGCTCGGCTCGTATCGCGTCGGTGCGCTCATCCGGTACGAAGGCATCAAGCTCGCCCTGCGTGGGGTCCCGATCCACAAGCGTCCCGCGCACGCACCGCAGGAGGGAGTCCAGTGAGCACGTCGACGCCGGAGCGCGATCGCGGCGACTACGCCGTACCCGATCCGCGGCAGCGCGAATGGCCGGGCATCTCCACCCCGCCGCACTCCGCGGTGCGGGCCCGTATCGGCCGCGCGCTGTTCCTCACCGCCGTACGCCGCCTGGACCTGCGGGTGTCGATGCCGGACGGGCGGACGGTCGGCGGCGGCGGACCGGACTCGCCGGTGATGCGGATCATCGACGCGGAGGCGTTCTTCCACCGCCTCGGCGTCGACGGCAAGATCGGCTTCGGCGAGGCCTACATGGCCGGCGACTGGACGACCCGCGACCCGATCGACGGCCTGGCCGACGTGCTCACGGCGTTCGCGCGGCGGCTGACGACGCTGATCAACCCGAAGCTGCAGGGCTTCCGGCGGTGGTATGACCCGCGGCACCCCAAGAATGAGGAGAACACCCTCGACGGAGCCCGGGAGAATATCCATCGTCACTACGACCTGTCCAACGACCTCTTCGCGCTCCTCCTCGACGAGTCGCTGACCTACTCCTCCGCATGGTTCGAGGACGGCGACTCGCTGGAATCGGCGCAGCTGCGCAAGATGGACGGCATCCTGGACCTCGCCCGGGTCCGCTCCGACACGCACGTGCTCGAGATCGGCACCGGCTGGGGGGCACTCGCGATCCGCGCGGCCCGGGAGCGTGGCGCCCGGGTAACCTCGCTGACGATCTCGGCCGAGCAGAATGCGCTGGCCGAGGAGCGGATCCGCGCGGCCGGTGTGGAGGATCGCGTGCAGGTCCTGCTACGTGACTATCGCGAGGCCCAGGGCGAGTACGACGCCGTGGTCAGCGTGGAGATGATCGAAGCCGTGGGGGAGCAGTACTGGCCGGAATACTTCGCGGCGCTGGACCGGCTGCTGCGCCCCGGTGGCCGGGTCGGCCTGCAATCGATCGTGATGCCGCACGACCGGCTGATCGCGTCCCGGCATTCCTATACCTGGGTGCACAAGTACATCTTCCCCGGCGGACTGATCCCGTCGATTCCCTCGATCGAGCAGCAGCTCAGTGCCAAGACGACGATGCGGATCGCCGAACGCCGCGACCTCGGCCTGGACTACGCCGCGACCCTGCGGCGGTGGCGGGAGCGGTTCGTCGCCCGCCGCGACGACGTCAAGGCACTCGGTTTCGACGAGACGTTCACGCGGATGTGGACCTTCTACCTCGCCTACTGCGAAGCCGGCTTCCGGGTCCGCTATCTCTCGGTCGCCCAGCTCGGCCTGGCCCGCGAACACTGATCCTCGCCTCGGCGCTGAACCTCGCGTCGGAGCCCACGACGGCGCAGACGGCGGACCGGGCTCAGCTGGAGTTGCCCTGCGACCACGTCGACCACGGCACCGCCCAGTCGCCGTAGGTGTCGTCGAGCGGCAGCGCCTGCCCGCCGGAATTGCTCACCTCGACGACGTCACCCAGGCCGAAGTGGTTGTAGAACCAGATGGCGTTCGCCTCGTTCAGGTTGATGCAGCCATGCGAGACGTTGGTGTTGCCCTGCGCGCCGACGCTCTTGGGATTTTCGTGCACGAACTCCCCGTCGTTGGAGATCCGCTCCGTCCAGCGTTCCTTGGCTATGTAGGCGCCGGGGTCCGGCGGGCACAGGCCGAACGTGCAGGAGTTCATCGTGTAGTTCTGATACTTCGCCTGGATGACATGCGTGCCGATGTGGGTCGGGTTGGCCTTATCACCGATGCTGACCGGCATCGACTTCACCGGTACGCCGTTGCGGTAGATCTCCATGCTGTGGGTCGCACCGTCGGCCTTGGCGATCCACGAGTCGTGCACGGTCCGGTCGACCGTGCGGTCCTCCTGGCCGTACATGCCGCCGCCGAGGGATGCGCCGTAGTCGTTGACCTCGAGGTGGATCTTGGTGCCCGGCTGCCAGAAACTCTGGGCCCGGTAGTCGACCTGCTGGGCGGAGATCCAGTACCACGCGCCGGGCTGCGGCGGTGATGTCGTAACCTTCAGCGTCTTCTCCGCGGCCTTCTTGTCCGGGATGTTCTTGTCGAAGCGGACGACCAGCGGCTGCCCGACGCCGATCGAGGTCTGACTCGGGGGCGGGACGAAGTTCGGGTACGTCGTATTCGTCGGGTTGATGACGGTCACCGACCCCGTCTGTTGCGCGGGCGTGCCGTGCGCCGAGCCGGTCGCGATGATCTTGTACGTCTTGCCGTAACCCAGCGGCTCGTTACTCGCCCACTTGGTGTTGGCGCCGGTGAAGTCGCCGGTGACCCGCACCCCGGCGGCGTTCGTCACGTTGACCGCCGTCAGCGTCCCGCTCTTCGCGCTCACCACGATCGGCGCTTTCGGGTTGATCGCCTTGCCGCCGGACTGCGGGATGGAGATCGGGTTCGTGGGCGGAGGCGGCTTCGTCGACGGGGCGGTCGACTTCGAGCCCGGCTTGGACGTCGTCGTCGACGTCGACGGCGCGGAGGACGACGAGCTGCCGGCTGCACCGCCCGGGGAGTCGTTGGTCTGCGATCCGCTGCTCTTGCTGGCCGATGGCCCGGCCGAGCTGCCCTGCGAGGACGTCGAGCAGGCGGACAACACCAGCGCGACGGCGACCCCGGCGGCGGCGGTGGTTGCCACGGTCGCGCCCCGTCGGGGCCTACGATTCTGGCCGGAACTCATACGCCACTCTCGCTGTCGTCGGTTGTCGATGTCGGCCGACCATTGCGGTCGTCGGGTCGCTGGTGTGATCGGGTGGTGGGTCGCCCACCGCGCGTCGGGCGGCGCGCGCCACGCGCTTCATCTGCCCTGACGTCTCATGGTACCCGCAGGTTGCGACCTCCCCCCGGATCTCACCCGGTTGGAGGTCCCGCGCGGCGGCCGAGGGCTGAGGAGAGGGGGCCCGGTCAGCCGGCGTTGCCGAGCGACCAGGTCGACCACGGCACCGCCCAGTCGCCGTAGGTGTCATAGATCGGCAAGGTGCCGCCGCCGGAGTTGCTGACCTCGACGACGTCCCCCGGCCCGAACCGCTGGTAGAACCAGATCGCGTTTGCCTTGTTCAGGTTGACGCAGCCATGCGACACATTGCGGATGCCCTGCTCGGTGACGCTGTCGGGGTTCTCGTGCACGAATTCGCCGTCGTCGGAGATCCGCTCCACCCAGTGCTCGTGTGCGACGTAGAAGTGCGGGCCGCTGCACACGCCGTAGGAGCAGGACTTCATGAGGTAGTTCTTTGCCTTGCTCGAGATGACGTGCGGCCCGTCCTGCGTCGGCGTGGACTCCTTGCCCATGCTGACCGGCATCGACCGCACCGGCACGTTGTTGTGATAGATCTCCATGCTCTCGACTGCGGCGTCCGCGCGCGCTATCCACGAGTCGTGCACAGTGACGTCGAGGCTGCGGTCCTCCTGCCCGAACATTCCGCCACCGAGGTAAGCGCCGTAGTCGTTGACCTCGAGGTGGATCCTGGTGCCCGGCTGCCAGTAGATCTCGGGTCGGAAGTCGACCTGCTGCGCGGAGATCCAGTACCACGCGCCAGGTTGCCGCGGCGACATGGTGACCTTCAGGATCTTCTGGGCGGCCGCCTTGTCCGGGATGTCCTTGTCGAATCGCACCACGAGCGGCTGACCCACCCCGACATTGGTCGCATCCGGCGGCGGGATCAGCGACGGGTAGGTCTGGTTCGTCGGGTTGATGACCTTGACGGCGCCGGTCTTCTGCGCCGGCCGACCGTCCGCCGAGGCCACCGCGACGATCTTGTACGTCTTGCCGTAGCCCAGCGGCTCGTTGCTCGCCCACTTGCGGCTGCCGGCGGTGAAACCACCCGTCACCCGGATGCCCTTGGCGTTCGTGACATTGACCGCCGTCAGCGAGCCTCGGGTCGCCGTCACCACGATCGGGGTCTTCGGGTTGATCGCCTTGCCGCCCGACTGCGGGATCGAGATCGGGTTCGGCGGCGGCGTCGGCTTGGTGGACCTGGTGGACTTGGTGGACCTGGTGGACCTGGTGGACCTGGTCGACCGCACTGGATGGGTCGCTACACTCGGCGACTGACTGCCGGTTGAACCGCCGGCCGTCGAGGACGTCGCGACAGTGGGTGCCGAGGCGCCAGCACCCGCCGGACCCGTGGACCTGGTGCAAGCGGCCGCGGCCAGCGCGACGCCGACCGCGACGATTCCGATTGACCGGGCCGCGCGGCGGGGACGCCGCCGATCGGTCCGAGAGTTCATGGGTCACCTCACCGTCCTTGGCCCCGCTGCTCGGTCCCGAGCCTGTCCGCGGTCTCGAAGGGCGTCCGGGCAGGACGCCCCATGGTACGTAGCGGTCAAGCCCCCGCGGCCGCGGCGCGGATGGGCTCGTCCGGACATGACGGTCAGTGGCGCACGGGTGCAGGTCGTGTCGCCGGGCTTCGGGGGGGCCAGATTGCGTTGCCGGCGCCGCTGCGGCCGACGTTGACGCCGGGCGCGATGCAACGTCCTGCGAACGGTGCGCTGGGCGGCACGGTTCGCAGGACGCTAGTAGCCCGACGCTAGGACCGCGCGCTGCGGAACC
>JBPCOR010000077.1:0-4645 GCA_051000035.1 Mycobacteriales bacterium
GCGCCCCGGTGATCTGCTCGGCGGTTTCACCCAGCAGCGTCAGCGGGATGCCCCACGGGATCAGCCAGCCCAGGTAGGTCGCGAACTGCTGGCCGAGCGCGATGCTGATGCTGCCGGTCAGGTGGTCCGCGGCGTATGCGGTGCGATCCCGCAGGTCGACGACCCATTCCCCGGCCGCGATGCGCTTGCCCAGCTCGGCGGGCTCTGCCGGCGCCGGCGGGGAGAGGTCGATCGGACCGGGACCGAGGCGGTTCAACGGCGCCATATGCGCGTAATAGGCCGGGTACGCCGTCAGGGCCGCCACCAGGCGCTCGACGAACGCATCTTCATCGTCGGTCGTCAGCGCATCGTTGCGGGCGCGTTCGGCACCGATGGTGCTGTCCTGCCCGCCTGCCGAGGAGCCCGAGGAGCAGAAGCTGCCGAATCCGTGGGTCGGGTAGATCCGGGTCGCGCCGGGCAGTTCGGCCGCGAGACGGCGAGCGGAGCGGAACTGCGCCCTGGTCATCTCATCGGTGCGGGCCGGGTCGACCAGGTCGGTGCGACCGACGCTGCCGTAGAGCAGCGACCCGCCGGTGAAGACCGCCGGTGGCTCGTCCGGGGCGCTGGTGTCGGTCACGACATAGGACAGGTGCGTGGTCGTATGACCGGGTGTGGAGACGATCCGCACCAACAGGTCGCCCACCGTCAGCTCGTCACCGTCGCTGACCGCGCGACGCTCGAAGCTCACGTCGTCCGCCGCGTTGACGGCGTACGGGACCCCGCCGCGTCGGGCCAACTCGAAGCCACCGGTGACGTAGTCGTTGTGAATGTGCGTCTCGACCACCAGGCCGAGCGAGACGCCCGCCTCGACGAGCAGCGCCTGGATCCGGTCGATGTCGCGCTGTGGGTCGATGACCACCCCGACCGATCCGTCATGGACGAGATAGCTGCGGTCGCCCAGCTCCTCCGTGGACAGTGTCGCGACGTGCATGCCGCCCCCCACCCCTGGTCCGAATGTCCGTACTTTTGCTACCGTAGCAACGCCCACATCGAATAGCCAAGGGCGGAATGGGGAGACTGCGGCAATGACCGAAACGACGCGGATCCGGCCGGGGGGGTTGGACCGGACCAGCCCGATGCCGTTGTGGGCCCAACTGCTCGAGGACATCGAGCGGCGGGTGGACTCCGGGGAGTTCGCCGACACCTTTCCCAGCGAGCTCTCGCTGTGCGGCCAGTACGCCGTCAGCCGGCACACGGTCCGCGAGGCCCTACGACGGCTCCGACAGGACGGGATCGTCATCGCCGAGCGCGGTCGCCCACCGCGGCTGGCCACCGCAGCGGGCATTGAGCAGCCGCTCGGCGCGCTCTACAGCCTTTTCGCCTCCGTCGAGAGCGCCGGCATGGAACAACGAAGTGTCGTCCGCGTCCTCGACGTGCGCGCCGACGCCGTCGCGGCCGACCATCTCGGTCTGGAGGGCTCGGTGCCGCTGGTGCACCTGGAACGGCTTCGGCTGGCCGACGACGACCCCCTCGCGTTCGACCGGATCTGGCTGCCGGCGGCCATCGCGGAACCCCTGCTGCACGCCGACTTCCGGCACACCGGCCTCTACGACGAACTTGCCACCCGATGCAATATCCGCGTCAGCGGGGGCTTCGAGCATCTGCGCGCCATCGTTCCCACCGACGCCGAGCGAGCCCTGCTCGACATCGACGCGGGCGTAGCGGCCTTCGCCGTCGACCGCACCGGCTGCTCGAGCACCCGGCCAGTCGAATGGCGTACGTCTATCGTGCGGGGCGACCGGTTCACGGTGACCGCAGAATTCTCCACGCGCACCGGATACCAGCTCGGCCTTGGGCGCACCTGAGGAAGCCAGCAATCGCGCGGCACCGCGCCGATCCGCCGCCAGGCTGCGACCATGCTGCCATCGGCAGCGCGAGGCAAACCACGCCTCGGGTGTTCCCGGGTGACGGTGAGGTGGCGGGGTGGCGATCGTCGAGCGGTTGGACGGCTTTCAGCGCCGACACCCGGCAGCGGGATTCCCGCTGGCCGTGCTGTACAAGTACTTCGACGACTTCGGCGCGTACCTCGCGGCATTGATCGCCTACTACGCATTCGTCTCGCTCTTCCCGCTGCTACTGCTCGCGGCCACGGTTCTCGGCTACGTGCTCACAGGTGACCCCGGGCTGCAACAACAGGTGCTGCACTCCGCGCTGCGGCAGTTCCCGGTCGTCGGCGATCAGCTGGGCGCGCCGAAGCGACTCGGCGGCGGGATCGTCGGGCTGATCGTCGGCATCCTGGGCTCGCTGTACGGCGGGCTCGGCGTCGCCCAAGCGGTGCAATACGCGATGAACACCGCCTGGCGGGTGCCACGCAACAACCGCCCCAACCCGGTCAAGGCGCGCGGCCGCAGCCTGCTGCTGCTGGCGACCGCCGGCGTCGCCGTCATCGCCACCACGAGCCTGTCGGCCCTCGGCACCAGCGGGAGCGGATCAGTCCGACCGACTCTGAAGGTCGCGGTGCTCGCCGCGTCAGTGGCGGTCAATGCCGCGGTGTTCGTCTTCGCCTTCTCCATCGCCACCGCCCGCCGGGTCTCCGTTCGCGATGTGGCCCCCGGCGCGATCGCCGCGGCGCTCGGCTGGCAGCTGCTGCAATCCTTCGGCGTCGTCTACGTCAGCCACGTGGTCAGGAACGCTAGCTCGACCAACGGAGTCTTCGCCTTCGTGCTGGGCATGCTCGCCTTCCTCTACGTCACCGCCACTGCCGTCGTCCTGTGCGTCGAGATCAACGTCGTCCGCGTCGATGGGCTGCACCCGCGCGCCCTGCTCACGCCGTTCACCGACAACGTCGACCTGACCCACGGTGACCGGCGTGCCTACGCCGACCAGGCAGAAGCCCAACGCAGCAAGGGCTTCGAGGATGTCAACGTCACCTTCGACCCGCCCGGCCGCGAGACCGGCACCGGCGGGTCAGCCAACACCCCGGCGCCGCCCGACGACTGACGCCGGCACGCTGTCGGCCGCGCCCACTCTCCGGCACCGCGGCAGCAGCTGACCGGTCAATGCCGCGTGCCGGTGCCCGGCGTGAAGGACACGCCCCGCAGCACCTGCCGGTACTTCGCCGTGCGCACGGTCGTGAAACGGCTATTCGCGGCCGGCACGGTGGCATGCGGGCGGTCGGTGACGGCCACCAGCCTGTTGGGGTCAGCGCCCGGGTCGGCGTTGCCGGACACGGTGGAGGTCACTGCCCAGATGGTGGTCGTGCCGTCGGCATTCATCCGCCCGGTGACACCGCGTAGCCCGTCACTCGCCGGTGACCATGGGAGACCAGTCGATGGGTTGGTTCCGGTCGGGTAACCGCGGACCGTGTACGGAGCGCCGAGGCTCAGCCCGTTACGCAGGACGTAGGCTAGCGCCCAATCCCCGCCCTTTCGGACCCATTTCTGCGGGCCGGCGCCGGTCTGTGCGGCCGCATCGGTATACGTGCCCGTCGCGACCGAGTAGGTGTCATCGCCGTTCCCCGCATCGGCGACGTACAGGGTGTTCGGATCTGCGAACCAGAATCCAGACGGGGCGAAACTCTCGTTGCCCAGCCCCGTTGGAAAGCCCCGCAGGATGCACATATTCGTCGGCTGCAGGCCGGCGGTCTGTAGCTGCGCCGGGTCATAGCGCAGCGGTTTCGTCGACAGGCTCGCGCGCGGGCTTGGCACGCCGACGCCCTTCGGGCAGGCCCGGCCGGTCGAATCGAGGAAATACACCGTGTTGACGCCGTTGCTCCCGCTGCCCTTGGTGTAATAGAGCACATTGTGGAAGACCGTCAGGTTGGCGAAATTGGTGTCCTTGCCGATCTTGTCCTGCGGGTCGCCGAGCTGCGTGACATTGAAGCTGCCGACGGGAGTGGGCGGGCCGGGGTGCTGCGCGGCCTGCGGGCGCGACGCCGGCGTGGCGATCTGCGCACCCGCGGCGATAATGACGCCGTCGGGCTGCGGGTCGTCGCCGTTGTCGGCATTACCCGCCAGATAGAGCACATCGGTCCCGCGGCTGTGGTTACGGATTGCCGCCCGGCCGTTGTCGCCGCTGTAGGCGTTGGTGTCGGTGAGCCCGATCCGCCCATGTGCGTCCACGTCGGCGACGACGCGGTAGTACGTCCCGGACACGGGGCTGGTCGGGTCGACGACGCCCGGCGCATTGGAATTGGAAACGTCGAGCGCGTCGACGGGTGCCGCGTAGCCCATGAACGTCACGTCGCGGCCATCGGTCGACAGATGCAGGGATAGCTCGGACTTGGAGCTGAAGCTGGTCACGAGCCGGTCCTTGCCGGCCCGGTCACCCGGCACGGTGAGCGCATTGACGAGTCGGCCCGACGGGGTCAGCTGATCGAGCACGATCTTCGAGGTGATGCCGAAGTTGCCGTCGACGAGGGTGTTGTTCCACACCTGCGGGTAGCTGCCGTTGTCGGTCGCCACGGCGCAGTCCGATTTGCAGCCCGGCGGCAGGACGGTCTTGCCCGCGACGACGGTGGCCGCCCGATCGTCGTACACGCGGGTGCTGAGGAGCAGATTGCCCGGCCGGAACAATGATCCGCCGGGGCCGCCGCGCGCGGCCGGTGTGGCCGGACCGGCCGCCGCCGGCAGCCCGGCCGCGGCCGTGGTCACGAGCCCCGCCGCGG
>JBPCOR010000089.1:0-9682 GCA_051000035.1 Mycobacteriales bacterium
GCACCGTGCGGACGCCGAGCTGGTGCAGACCGTGCAGTTCCTGCTCGAGGACGACGCGGTTGCGGTCGCGACAGGTGAGGGTCGGCCACGGTACGGCGCCGGCCTCGAGCAGCAGGCTCGCGAGCAGGGACGGTGGGAAGTCGAGCGTGTCCTGATGGTCACCGACCAACACGGCATCGCAGCTCGGCGCGAGGATGGCCGCCACCCGCCGCAGCGCGTCGCGATCCAGCGGAGGCGAGCTGAAGTCGGTCAGCACGAGGGGCGCGGCGACAGGTGGTGTCAACGGCATCGCTCGTCTGGGCCACGGCACCACGTCGTCGAATACGCACCGTTCCGCTCGCATCTCGCACGAGCCGTCCAGGCGGACACCACCGCACGGCCCGAAGACCATGCGTTTGGGGCAGCCCGGCAACCGCTGCGGGGAGGTGGCGTCAATGCTGCGAGCCCGACGGGCTGGTGGCGGCGCCGCAACGGTCGCGGGCAATGTCGAGGGCCAGCTCGGCGAGCCGGGTCGGCGACGAACCACGATGAAGGGCCATGCCGCACACTATGCCGCCCGGTCTTTGCCGTCCCGGCTCGGACGCGGCAGATAGCTCGTACGTCGGCACCTGGACCGTCGCGCCAGCGTCGGGCCGAGCGAAGCCAACCCAAGCGCCGACGACGAACGGACCACCTGGTGATGCGGTTCGGCCCGATCGCCCACCCCGATACGTCGCTCGTCGGCGGGTGGGGCCGATCCTTCGACCCGGCGGTGGGCCGCCGCTGCCTCGCGCAACCGGCGCGATCGCGGCCCGCACAGCGCGATAATGACGGTGGACCGTCGTAGGCTCGGCGCGAGCAACCGAGGGGAGCACGCGTTGCCCGACCGCGACTACCGTCCGTTCGCGCACCTGACCGCGCCGAACGCCGATCTCTACCGCGCCGTCATGGGCACGCTGCTTCAGGCCAAGCGCCGCTTCACCGTGCACCTGCGCCCCGAGGACGTGTACGACGCGATTGGCGCCACGGCCGAGTTGCCCGCGATCGTCGACGCGCTGGCGCGTCTGGTCGAGTGGGGAAACCTGCGCGCGGATCCGGACACCACCCGGGTGACCACCGTCGAGGACTTCCACCGGGCCCGGTTCCTCTACCAGCTGACCGGGCCCGGTGAGGCCGCCGAGCCGGCGCTCGCGGCCTCCGACGACGCCCTCGGCCGGCGCGGTGCGTTGCAGGCGGTCGCGCTCGCCGACATCGCCACCCAGCTGCGCGCGCTGCTCGAGCTCGCCGAGCACACGGACGCGGACCCCACGAAGGTGCACCTGCTGTTGCGCGCGCTCGTCGACCGGTTCACCGATCTGGCCGACAACGCGCAGGCGTTCATGGGCTCGCTGCACCGCACCATCGACCTGCAGGACGCCGACGTCGACGCGTTCCGTGCCTACAAGGACCGCCTGATCGACTACCTCGAGCGGTTCATCAAGGATCTGGTCGGCACCGGCTCGCAGATCTCCGGGCTGATCGGCGCCGTCGAGGCGGTCAGCGTCGGTCGCCTGCTCCGGATGGCGGCCCGCCGCGAGGCGGAGGATGCGGCCCCCGGGGCGGGAGCGGACGACGACCCTCGCGAGCGCGAGTTCGCCCGTGGACACCTGCTGTGGCAGGACCGCTGGGCGGGGTTTCGCACCTGGTTCGTGAGCGAGCCGCATCATCCGAGTCAGGCCAGGCTGCTGCGTTCGCAGGCGCGCGCGGCCATCCCGCAGCTGCTGCAGGTCGTGGCCGCCCTGAACGAGCGGCGGTCGGGTCGGTCCGACCGATCAGCCGACTTTCGCAGCCTGGCCCGCTGGTTCGCGCAGGCGCCGGACGTGCCGTCGCTGCACCGGCTCTGGCGGGTGGCGTTCGGGCTCTCGCCGGCGCGCCACCTGACGATCGACGGTGACACGATCGACGCACGCGCCGAGGCCCCGATCGTGCCCAGCACGCCATGGGCCGCCGCGCCGCCACTGCAGATCAGCCCGCGGCTGCGCCGGACCGGCAGTTACGAACGCCGCGGCAAGCCCAACCGGGTCGTCGACCGCTCCGAGCAGCGCCGGCATCTGGCTGCGCTGGCCACCCGTGAGTCCGCCGAGACGGCGGCTGCGCGGGCCGCGCTTTGCACCTCGCGTCCCACCCGGCTGACCGACCTCGACGCGCTCGATCCGGCCGCTTTCCGGCTCTTCCTGGCGCTTCTCGGCGATGCCCTCGCGGCCCGAACGCCGGCCGAGCGCGCGGTCGCGACCACCACCTCCGACGGCAGCATGCAGATCCGGCTCACCGCGCTGGACACCGGTACGCCGGCCGAGATCCACACCCGGTGGGGGGTCTTCCGCGGACCCGACCATCTGGTCGAGATCATCGACCTGACCGCCGACGGGAGCGCGCGTGAGCTCGCTGGCTGATGCCCTCTCGGCGTCGGGTGCCGACGAGCTACGTCGGGCCGCGCGTGCCCTGCTGCGACGCCCGCTGCTGCGGGCGACCGGTCCGGAGGCCGAGGAGTTCGCGCTGATCCGCCGACACGCCAAGGCCCTGCGCGAGTGGTTCGACCGCAACACCGGCTGGCGGCTGAGCGTCGACGCCGAGGTCGCGAGGCTGGTTAAGCAGGTCGCCAATGCGGCAACGAGTACGTCAGTGGGCGACCAGACCTACCCGGCCCGGGACGTCCGGTCCGGGAAGCCGTTCGGCCGCCGGCGTTACGTGCTGGTCTGCCTGGCGCTGGCCGCCCTCGAACGCGCCGACTCGCAGATCACCCTCGGCAAGCTCGCCGAGCACGTCGTGCTCGGGGCCAGCGACCCCGAGCTGGCCGGCGCTGGGGTGTTCTTCAACCTCGACGGCCGCGACGAGCGGGCCGATCTCGTCGCCGTGGTCCGGCTGCTGCTCGACCTCGGCGTGCTGCGTCGGGTCGCGGGCGACGAGGACGCCTTCGTCAAGGACGCCGGTGACGTACTCTATGACGTCGAGCGCCGCGTGCTCGCGACCCTGCTGGCCGCCCCACGCGGACCGTCCACAGTAGACGTCGATGGATACGACGAACGCATGGCCGCGCTGACCGTCGAGATCCCGCCTACCACCGATGACCTGCGCAACCAGCGGATCCGGCACGGGCTTACCCGGCGCCTGCTCGACGAGCCTGTGCTCTACATCGAGGATCTCGACGAGGCCGAGGCGGCGTACCTGGCCGGTCAGCGCACCGCGATCACCACGCGGATCACCGAACTCACCGGTCTGGTCCCCGAGGCCCGCGCGGAGGGGATCGCCATGGTTGACCCTTACGACGACCTCACCGACGTCCGCATGCCCGAGAGCGGCACGGAAGGCCATGCCACCCTGCTGGTCGCCGAGCATCTCGCCAGCAACGCCGACCGTGCCGTGCCGCTCGATGAGCTGCACCAGCACGTCCGGCGACAGGCGGCGCTGCACCGGTCGTATTGGCGCCGGGACGCCGGCGAGCCGGGCGCCGAGGTCGAGTTGACCACCCTGGCGTTGGACCGGCTGGAGGCCCTGCGACTGGTCCATCGCGCACTCGATTCGGTCACCGCCCGCCCCGCACTCGCCCGCTACGCGCTGGCCGAGCCCACGATCGGGGGAGTGTGATGATTCGCGCGCTACCCGAGCCGACCCGGCGACGCTGGCAGCCATTGCGCACCGGCTTCGTCGACCTGTTCTATTACGACACCGAGGAATTCTTCTTCCGTGACGGCCGGCTCCTGCTCCGTGGCAACAACGGCACCGGCAAGTCCAAGGTGCTCGCGCTCACCCTGCCGTTCCTGCTCGACGGCGCCCTCTCGTCGCACCGGGTGGAGCCCGACGCGGACCCCAGGAAGAGAATGGAGTGGAATCTCCTGCTCGGCGGCGAGCATCCCTACCCCGAGCGGCCCGGCTACACCTGGCTGGAGTTCGGCCGCGTCGACGAGCACGGCGAATCCCACTTCCGGACGCTCGGCTGCGGTTTGAAGGCCGTGTCCGGCCGGGGAATCACCCGGCACTGGTTCTTCAGCACCGAGCAGCGCGTCGGCGCGGAGCTGCGCCTGGTCGACGCCACCGGCACGGCATTGACCAGGGACCGGCTGGTCGACGCTCTCGGCGACCGGGGCACCGCGTACGACCGGGCCAGGGACTACCGGCGGGCCGTCGACGAGGCATTGTTCGGCTTCGGCGAGCAGCGGTACGCCGCGCTGGTCGATCTGCTCGTCGCGCTCCGCCAGCCGCAGCTGTCCAAGCGACCGAGCGAAAAGGCACTGTCCGCGGCACTCACCGAGGCCCTGCCGCCGCTGGACCAGGCCGTCATCGCCGACGTGGCCGAGGCGTTCCGGAGCCTCGAGGAAGACCGCGAATCCGTCCGGGCGATGACCGAGGCATACACCGCGGCCCGGTCGTTTCTCGGTCACTACCGGCGGTACGCCGCAATCGCCTGCCGGCGCAAGGCCGCGCTGCCGAGGAATGCCCAGGCGGCCTACGAGCGGATCAACCGGGAGCTGGTCACGGCCTACGCCGCCTACGCCGAGGCGGCCGAGGCGCTGGTCGCCGCCAGGACGAAACTGACCGACCTGGCGGCGGACCGCGAACGCCTGCGGGCCAGGGACCAGGCGCTGCGGGCCGGTCCGGAAATGCGCAGCGCCCACGAGTTGGAACGCGCCGACACCGACGCGCGCGGCCTCGCCGCGCGGGCACAACGGCTCGCCGGCCAGCGCGAGACCGCGGCCGGTCGGGTCGCCGACCGCCGCGACCGGCACGATTCCGCGGCCAACCGACAGGTGTCCGCCGGCGAACGCCTGACCGACCTGCGACAGTCCACTGTGGACTCGGCTACGGCGGCCCGGATCGGCCGCGATCACGCCGAGCGCATCGACGCCGCCCTCGACGATCGCCCCGACCTCTACCGGTTGACCAGGGACGCCGACCAGCTCGCCGATCGCCAACGGCGCGCGATCGACCACGTCGGCACCCTGATCGCCGCCGTCGACGACGCTGCCCGCACGCTCGCAGAGCGAGGTCGCAAGGTGACCGAGCTCGACGCGGAATCCGCGCAGCTCGCGCTGCGCCGTACCGATGCCGATCGCGCCGTCAGCGAGCTGGGCGCTCAGCTCGTTTCGGCCGTACGCCATCACCTCAGCAACGCCTTCGAGCTCCGGGTGCCCGATCCGGCCGCGACGCTGGCCGAGCTGGAGCTGTGGGTGGAAACCCTGGACGGGGCAAACCCGTCCGCAATCGCCGCCAGCGCCGCCGGGCAGGCGGCGGCCGGCGAGCTGGCCAGGGTCGACGCCGAGCTGGAGTCGCGGGAGCGGGCCGGCCGGGACCGAGCGAGCGGCCTTGCCACCGGGATCGAACGGCTGGAGCGCGGCGAGGACAGCGCACCGCCCGCGCCGTACACCACCGACGCCGCCGGGCGCGCCGACCGGTCCGGGGCGCCATTCTGGCAACTGGTGGACTTCGCCGAGCACGTCGCGCCGGAGGACCGTGCGGGCCTGGAAGCCGCACTCGAGGCTGCCGACATCCTGGACGCGTGGGTGACTCCCGCCGGCGACGTGCTGGTGGCCGGCACCGAGGACGTCGTGCTACGTCCCGCAGACCGTCCCGCAGACCGTCCGGGAGACCGGGCCCCAACCAGGCTGGACACGGTCCTTCGCCCGGCCGTGGACCGGGCCGATCCGCGTGCCGGAGCGGTTGCCGACAGCACCGTCGCCGACGTGCTCGCCTCGGTCGGCGTCGGTGAGCAGGGCGACACCTGGGTCGGGGCCGACGGACGCTTCCACCTCGGCGTACTGGAGGGCGCGTGGCACAAGCCGGTCGCCACCTACATCGGTCGTGGCGCTCGTGCGGCGGCCCGCCGCGCACGACTGGCCGAGCTGCACGTCGAGCTGTCCACAGTGGAATCCGAGCTGGCCGAGATCGCTGCCGCTCGCACGGATCTGCGTGGACGCGGAGCCACGCTCGCCGCCGAAGTGGCCGCGATGCCCGAAGATGCGGCCCTGCGCCAAGCGCATGCGCAGGTGATGTCGCTCGCCGGTGAGCACGAGCGCCTCGTCGCGCGAGCCGCGACGGCGGCGTCGGCCGTGGTCGCCGCGACGGCTGTCCACGAAGGCGCGCGGACCGCGCTCGAGGAGTCTGCCCGGGACGTCGACCTGCCGGCCCGTCGCGACGCGCTGTTCGATGTGGACGCATCGCTGGGCCGGTACCGGATTGCCCTCGCCGGGCTGTGGCCGGCGGTGCGGGCGGTGGCCGACACCGCCCGGCAGGCCGAGCAGACCGGCGCCGCGCTCGAGGAGGCCGAGTCCGACCTCGCGGGGGTGGCCGACCGTGCCATCGAGGCCGGACACCAGTCGTCGGCCGCCGCCGAGCGGCACGAAACGCTGCGCTGCACGGTCGGCGCGGCGGTTGCCGAGCTGCAACGGCGGCTCGCCGAGGTCAACCAACAGCTGGCCGCGAACAAGGCCGCGCGGGCCACAGCGGATCACGATCGCGAGCGCGCGATCGGCGCGCAGGGCAGGGCGGAGGGCCGCCGCGACGAGCTCAGCAACGAGCTCGCCGAAGCGACCGAGGAGCGGGCCGCCGCGGCCGAGGCGTTCCGGCGCTTCACGGCCACCGGACTGCTGGCGGTCGCGTGCCCGGAGCTCTCTGTCCCCGATCCGGACGAGGCGTGGGCGCCGGATCCCACCGTGCGGCTGGCGCGGAGCGTCAACGACGAGCTCGCCGACGTGCCAGCCGATGACCAGTCGTGGGACCGCGCCCAGCAACGGCTCGACATCGAGTGCAAGTCGCTGTCCGACACGCTCTCCGCGCAGGGCAACAGGGCCTACGCCGAGCTGCGCGAGGACGGCGTGCTGGTGCACGTCGAGTTTCGCGGCCGACCCGCGACGGTGCCGGAGCTCACCGCAGCGCTGCGGACCGAGGTCGCTGACCGTGAGCGGCTGCTGAACGAGCGGGAACGGGAGATCCTGGAGAATCACCTCGTCAACGAGGTGGCGAGCACGCTGCAGGAGCTAATCTCCGCCGCCGAAGCCCAGGTCGGGTCGATGAACGACGAATTGGAACGGCGCCCCACCAGCTCCGGCATGCGACTGCGCCTGTCGTGGCGTCCCCGCGCCGACGGCCCGGCCGGCCTCGCCGCCGCGCGGGAGCGGTTGCTGCGGCAGACTGCCGACGCCTGGTCGGAAGAGGATCGCGCCGCAGTCGGCGGCTTCCTGCAGGCACAGATCGCCGAGGTCCGAGCCCGCGATGCCACCGGCACGTGGCTGGAGCACATGACCCAGGCCTTGGATTACCGCACCTGGAACCAGTTCGTGATTCAGCGTTACCAGAACGGCCAGTGGAAGCCGGCCGCAGGTCCGGCCTCGGGCGGCGAGCGGGTGCTCGCCGCGAGCGTCCCGCTGTTCGCGGCGGCGTCCTCGCACTATGCCTCGGCCGGCAACCCGGATGCACCCCGCCTGGTCATGCTGGACGAGGCGTTCGCCGGGGTCGACGACAACGCGCGAGCGAAGTACCTCGGCCTGCTCGCGGCGTTCGACCTGGACGTCGTGATGACCAGCGAACGCGAATGGGGCTGCTACCCGGAGGTCCCGGGGCTGGCGATCTCACATTTGTCCCGGGTCGACGGCGTGGCGGCGGTATTGGTGAGCAACTGGGAGTGGGACGGCAGCAGACGGACCCGGATCGACCGGACGCGGCATGCTCTGGCGGAGCGGCCGGCCGAGCCGGCGACGGCCGAAGGCCTCTGGGATTGACCGTCGATCTAAACCGGGTGGCGCGCCTGCTCGGCGAGGAGAACCTCGCGTGGTTGGTAGTCCGGGCGCGGCGCCGGATGGAGCGGGGTGAGTCCCTCGACACCACCGTGACGCGCACCGCGGCCACGGCCGGGGAGCGCGCCGCCGTGCATCGCCTGCTCGGTCGAGCGCCCCGGCCCGGCTCCACTCTCACCGTGTCGCTGCCGGCCGTCGACGCCGTTCTGCGCCGCTCCGGCGCCTGCCCGGACGGTCTCCCGGCAGCCGTCGTCGCCCTCACCGGGCCCGTCGACCAGCGGTCAGCGATCGCCGCCGCACTCGATGCTTCCTGGCGCGCGGCGTTCGCTGCGCTGGACGCCGCCGTCGACGACCGGCCCGAACTGGTCGCGTGGCGCCGCCGGATCGAGGCCACCGGGCTCCTACGCCGCCTCGGCAAGTCCCCGGACCTCGCCGCGACCCTGCTGGCAGACCTGGCCGCGGTGATCGGAAGTCTCCCGGCGTCCGGGGAGCCGCTCGGGCAATTCGCCGCTCGGGTCGTCAGATCCGCGCACGGCCTCGACGACAACCGGCCGCTCGCGACGCTTGCCCTGGGTGTCGCGCGCATTCTCGGCGGCGTACCGGAGGGAAGCGGCGCCGAGTGGCGCCGCGAGGTGTGGGCCTCGGTAGGGCTGCTCCGCGACGAGCTCTCCGCCACCGTGCTGACCCTCGGCCTATCCGCCGACGCCGCATCGGCCACCGGCCGGGCGTTGTCCGCCTGGCGCAGTGCCGGGCAGCCGGTGGTGCTCACCCTGCGCCAGCTGGTCCGAGACCCACCCCGCCTAATCGCGCCTGAGGTCGTGTCCATCTGCGAGAACCCGGTCGTGGTCGCCGCGGCCGCCGACCGTCTCGGCGCCGGTTGTTCGCCGCTGGTCTGCATCGCCGGTCAGCCCGGTGCCGCCGCGATGCACCTGCTGCGGCTGCTGGTCGCCTCCGGCGCGCAGCTGCGCTATCACGGCGATTTCGACTGGGGTGGCCTGCGCATCGGCAACGTGATGTTCGCCCGGTTGCCGCTCCGGCCGTGGCGCTTTGATACGGCGTCGTACCAGGCATCGGTCGACCGGGGGCGCGAGTTGACCGGGATCCCCGTGCTCTCGGGGTGGGATTGCGGCCTGGGTGCTGCCATGGCGGAGATTGGTACGGCGGTCGAGGAAGAGCTCGTTCTGGACGCGCTGCTCCCGGATTTGGCGTTGTAATCAACCGTTGCGGTGCGATAGGCAACCCGGAGCTGTGCTCGCCGAGCTTGGATCGGGGCATGGTTGTCAGCTTGTCGACCATGATGCCGCTGGGTCGGGTCAGGCCGGTGTTCGTTCGGGGGTTCAGGTGGATCCGCAGCAGTGGAATCTCGGTCGAGCACCGGGCCGGGTTTGCCGGCGTAGTGCTTACCCCCGGCGGCCGTCCAGAGCTCGCCCCGCCTCACTCCCCATCCTCGTCGTCGCCCTCGTCACCAAACCACGAGATGGCGTCGACGAACGCTGATCCTCGGGCTCACGTACGCTGGCCGCCGCCAGTGCGGACTGACGATGAGCCTCAGCGGCGAATCCCGCGGCCCGCACGTCAGGCACCCAGATCTGCACCGGGCGCAGCCCCTGGCGTCGCAATCGTGCCCGATGCTCGGCCACCCGCTGACGAGCCAACTATGGGTCGACCGGTCGCAGGATGCAGCGGAAGCCCAGGTGCGACATTGAGGACTCGATCTGCTGCGCCTGGCGGGCGGCCGGGCGGTAGCGCAGGCAGTAGCTCGGTGAGCACAGGTGCGAGCCGCCCTTGATGACCCGGCGGGCGACGTGCGCGCCGCCGGGCTCGGCGGCGTCGTAGCTGCCCTTCGGGCTCAGCACCCTCGGGTTCGCCGGCGCGCAGCAGGGGTGCGCCGCCTCGTGCCGGGCCCGGTAGAAATCGCTGGTCCACTCCCACACGTT
>JBPCOR010000167.1:0-8515 GCA_051000035.1 Mycobacteriales bacterium
GTGTCCTGGCAGGCGGCATACGCCGGCATCGTGCCGCGGCACACGCTGGACGCGATGGATCCCCAGGCCACGGCGGCACGCTGGAGCGAGGGTGGGTTCCAGCGGCTGGGCTCGCCGTCGACGTGGCCGAGCGTGACGGCGGCCGTGACAGCCCCGACTGCAGCGGAGTGCTCGGGTTCGTAATGACCGGCACCTACCGGGACGACCCGGACGATCCGAATCGAACCCGCCGGGCCGGCCGGCGCGGGCGAGGTGTGGGCGATCTACGTGCTGCCGGAATGCCTGTCGACCGGTGTCGGCAGGGCGTTGATGGACGCCGGACTCACCCGACTCGCCGAGCAGCAGCTCGACCCGGTGCTGCTGTGGGTGCTGCGCGACAACCAGCGGGCCCGGCGGTTCTACGAGCGGGCGGGATTTGCCGCCGACGGCGCGACGCACGAATTCCAGATCGACGGCGCCGCCTTGCCGGAGGTTCGGTACCGCCGCTGAGCGGTCATGACAACCATCCGCCCCGGTCAGCCGGTCCTACTAGATGTCGTGAGCGATCAACATGCGTGAGCCGGTGGGCTTCCGGGACTACGTCGAAGCCAACCAGGCGGCGTTGCGGCGCCGGGCGGTGCTGCTGACCGGTGACCCGGACACCGCCGAGGATTTGGTCCAAACCGCGCTGATGCGGGTCTGGCCGCACTGGAACCGGATCGACGCAGCACACGGCGCCTACATCGCCACCACCATGACCCGCACGTTCCTGTCCTGGCGGGGACGCCGCTGGCACGGCGAAGCGCCGACCGCCGAGCTGCCCGAGCGGGAGTCCACCGCTGACCCGTACGCGGCGGCCGACCTGCGCGACCAGCTCGCCCGGCTGCTGCCGGGGCTGCCCGCCCGGCAGCGGGCGACCGTCGTGCTGCGCTTCTACGACGACCTGACCGAGGCCCAGACCGCCGAGGCGCTCGGCTGCAGCGTCGGCACCGTGAAGAGCCAAACCAGCCGGGCGATCACAAGGCTGCGCGCGGCGCTCGCGGCCGATGCCGAACCGGGCGCCGCCGCCACCGACCTGAGGGACACACCATGAGCACGACCGACGCAATCACCCCCACGGAGGCGCTATGAGCACCGCCGACGCAATCACCCCCACGGAGGCGGCATGAGCACCGCCGACGTACTCACCGCCACGGAGGCGGCATGAGCATCGGCCCATTCGAGAACGCGCTGCGCGACGCCCTGCGCGAGTCCGCGGCTGGAGGCCGGGGCGGGCCGGCGCCGCTTTTCGGCGCCGTCGTCGAACGCCGACGCAGACGCCTCCGGGGTCAGCGGGTGCTCGCCGGGATCGCCGTCGCCGCCGTCGCTGTCGCCGCGCCGCTCGCCGTGACCGGCTGGCCGGCAAGCGGAACCTCTCACCAACCGGCTGCTCTCGCTCCACTCGCCTCCACAGGGGGACAAACCGCAGCTGGATCGGCAGGATCCGGCCCAACAGCAGCGGGACCGACGGCTGGCGGCACGGGCGCCCCTGCCACCCGGCCACCGCGCTGCCCGCGGGTCGAGCCAGCACCACCGTCCGTCGGCGGGTCGACGTCCCGACAAGGAACTTCCCGCCGGCTCGTGCCGGGCTTCCCGACCGCCGTACGCGTCTGCCGCTACGGAGGTGTCGATCAGGCGCGGCACGGGGCGCCGCAGGGCACCCTCACCGGTTCGGTACAGAGTTCGCGCGCCGCGCAGCTGGCGATCGCGCTGAACGAGGGGCAGCTGCATACCACGCCGTACGACGGCCTGTGTCCATTGGAGATCGGCCGTCCCCACTACGTACTCGATTTCGCCTATCCGGACGGATATCCGCTGCGGGTCGACGTGGCCCTCGAGTCCTGCGGGATCACGACGGACGGGGTCGGATGGGAGTTCATACCGCGGCCGGCCGAAAAGCTCCTGACCAGCCTGATCGGATCATGAAGATGCGCGCTCGCGGACTCGCCGTGGCGGCGACAGCGGTCGATCTGGACAGCCCCGGCGGGCCCGATCGAAGGCGGCGGAATGTGCGAGGCGACTCGCCGTAGGGTTTGCGGCGTGAGTGGGCTTCCCCGCCGGTTGACCCGGCCCGCCGCCTGTGGCGTCGTGGCGGTGGGGCTGGCGATGGCGGGCTGCGCCGCCGGCCAGCAACGCGCGGCCAGCCGTGGCTCGGCAGCGGTCGCCACGCCGGTCCCGGGCCGGTCGGTGTCGGAGACGACGCGCGGGGGGGCGACCGTTCGACACCGGTCTGATCAGCCGCGCGGGCAGCGGAGCTCCTTACCGGCACGGCCAAGGCTCTCCCGGGGCACGGCGGCGTCGGCGGGACCGACCACGACCCGACCGACCACGACGCGAAAGACACCGACCCGGCCGGCCACGACCCGACGGACCGCAACTCAGCCGACCGCGACCCGATCGACCACGGCTCGGCCGTCGATCCCACCGACCACGACGGCATCGGAGAGCCATCCGAGCATGCCGCCACCGAGCCCGCCGCCGACGCGGCCCCGCACCACGGAGCCGACCCGCAGCACACCCACCCGCACCGCACCGCCCCCGGCTCCGAAGTTGCTGCCCGACCAGATGGCCGACACCCACGGCTCCGGTCAGATCGTCACGGTGACCAATGACGGCGCCGGTGTCTCGGCAGTGCTCCGCGCCTTCGAACGCGACGGCGCGGGCTGGCGGCAGGTCTTCGGACCGACCGACGTACATATCGGCGCCGAGGGATTCAGTCACGGCTTCAGCGAGAGCAACACGCACTCCCCGATCGGCTACTACACCCTTAGCCGGGCTTTCGGTAACTCCGCCGATCCGGGCGCGAAGCTGCCCTATCACCGGGTGCGGTACGGCGACCGCTGGGTAGACCAGTCCTCCTCGCCGAACTACAACACCCTGCAAAGTGCCGACGCCGATGAGACCAAGGGCGCCGGCGAGGCGCTGTGGACGGTGCGGCCGGAGTACGACTACGGGGTCGCGGTCGACTACAACACCGCGCCGGCGGTGCCCGGCGCCGGGTCGGCGGTCTTCCTGCACGTCACCGACGGCCGGCCCACGGCGGGGTGCGTGTCGATGCCGATGGATCAGATGGTGGCGCTGCTGCGCTGGCTGTCGCCGTCGATGTCGCCGCGCATCGCCATGGGACCGCTCACCGACGTCCTCTCGATGTAGCCGGATCCGCCGGTGGCACAGCCGTTCGTCCGCCCGGCCCGGCGGGCCGACGTCGCGGACATCGCGCGCATCCAGCGCGACACCTGGGAGACGGCGTACGGCCGGTGGCTGCCGCCAGCCGTTCTCGAGCGGGCGACGCTCGACGTGATCGGATCGCACTGGACGGCGGCGGTGACATCACCTTCACCCGACCACCACGTGCTGGTGGCCACCGAGGGCGAGTGGACGGTCGGATTCGGCGCGCTGGGGCCGTCGCCGGACGACGACGGCGGTGACACGACCGGGCAGATCCTGACGCTGCTCGTCGAGCCGCGGTGGGGACGACGCGGGCACGGCAGCCGACTGCTCGCCGCATGCACCGACCTGCTGCGCGAGGCCGGCGCGAGGACCGCGACGACCTGGCTCTACGACCGGGATCGGGACTCGCAGAAGTTCTACGCCGAGGCCGGTTGGGCGGCCGACGGCGCCGCTCGCGGGCTTGACGCCGGCGGGCGGGAGATCCGCGAGCTGCGGATGCACGCGTCGTTGCTGCCGGCCGGTTGAGAGCTCGGCGGACGGCCCGGTCATACCCGCGTCAGCAGCACGACGGGTATCACCCGATCGGTATTCGCTTCGTGCTCGGCGAAGAATGGGTACTTACCCTTGAGCATCGACCACAGCCGGTCCCGCTCGGCGCCCGCGGCCGGTGCGGCCAGCGCGTCGTAGTGCTCGTCGCCGACCTCGACGGTGACCCGCGGGTCCGCGGCGAGATTCTGGTACCAGTCGGGGTGCTTCGGCGCGCCGACGTTGGATGCGATGACCAGTAGCCGGTCGCCGTCCCGCTGGAACATCATTGGCGTCGTACGGCGCTCTCCGGTCCGGCGTCCGATCGTCGTGAGCAGGACGAGCCGATCGCGGGACATGCCGTCGATCGCGCCACCCACGCGGAACTGCTCGATCACCCGGCGATTTGTCGCCTTGACGTCCATCGCTTGCCCTCCTGGCTGGCGTGCGTCGGTCCCGCTCCGGCGAAGGCTGCGGAGGTTCACCACCCGGACCGCGGCCAGACTGCCCAGCACGCCGACCGAGTCGGCCAGCCAGTCGTGCCAGTCGCCGTCGCGGTTGATGGGCAGGATGGCCTGCAGTACCTCTGACAGCGCGGCATAGCCGACCAGTGCGATCCCGAGCGGCAGCCGTCGCAGCCCCGCCCACGCGCCGGCGAGCGCCAGCACGCCGAACGTCGCGACATGCACCACCTTGTCGCTGCCGGCCGGGCTCGACGGTACGTCGCTGCCCGGCAGGTAGAGCACCAGTGAGCTCCCGGCCACGGCGCCCGCGAGAGGCAGCCACCGTGCCACAACCCGCATGCCACGTCATTGTGCCGGGCGCGGCGCCGGCTACGGCAGGAGCAGGTGGATGTCGCCGAATTCGTGCCAGCGATAGCCCGACTGCAGCGCCGCCCGGTAGGAGTCGCAGAGCACGTCCTTGCCCGCCACCGCCTGCAGCATCGCCAGGTGCGTCGCCGCCGGCTCGTGCCAGCCCGTGATCATGCCGTCCACAGTGGACACCCCGCGGTCGGGTGTGACCACGAGGTCGGTGAATCCGTGTGCGGCGTGCAGCTCGCCGTCGGTGCCCACGGCTGACTCCAGCGCCCGCACGACGGTCGTGCCGACCGCGATGACCCGCCGGCCGTCCCGGCGTGCACGACGAAGCTCGGCCGCGGTCCGCCCCGGCACCGAGAACCATTCGGCGTATGGCGGCTCGCCGCTCTCCAGCGATGAGACGCCGGTGTGCAGGGTGATCCGCTCGATCTGCACGCCGGCCCCGGCGAGCCGGCCGAGCAATCGGTGCGTCAACGGCCGGCCGGCGCTCGGCATCTCCGCGCTGCCGACCGCGTCGCCGTGGGCGGTGCGGTAGTCCTCGATCGGCCACCGGTCGGCGACATAGCCGTATCGGATCGGCTGGCCGTGGATCTGCAGGTACCGGCCAAGCGGCACCGGCGTCGATACGGTCGCCCGCCACAACCGGGACCGGCGGGCGCCGCCCGGGTGCGACGCGCTGATCTGGACCCGGCCACCCGCCGGCAGGCGGACCACGGTGCCGGTGCGGTCGGCGTAGCTGGCCTCACTGGCGGCTCCGGCGGGCGCGCGGATCTCGACCACCCACTCCGATCTCGCATCGGTGAGGGCCACCGCGGGCGAGGACACCGCACTCGGATAGGCCGTGGACAGATGTACCCGCATCCGCTCTGGCCGCGGTCCGACGCCGACCCGGCCGTCGATGCTGGCCGGCATCGTCTGGGAGACGTTGAGGACGAGCACGTCGCCCGGCCTCAGCACCTCGGGCAGGTCGTGGGCGATGCGGTGGTCGAGCCGGTCCGGGCCGGCGACGAGCATCCGCACGCCGTCGCGGGCGATCCCGCGGCGTTCCGGCGGCGTCGTCGCCACCTGGTCCGGCCCGAGTTCGAACGCCAAAGCCGGCTCGCAGGCCAGCCGTGCCGCTGCGACGTCGGTCATCGCGACGAGCCGACGAGCAGCTCCGACGCGACGTACCGCCCCGAGGGCGCCGATCCGTCGATCAGCGAGATCAGCGCCGGCGCCACCGTTTCCGGACCGGGGCGATCACTGATGTCCTCGCCGGGGAAGGCCGCGGCGTGCATCGCGGTGCGCATGTCGCCGGGGTCGACGGCGTAGACGCGCAGGGCCGACTCCTCCGCACCGAGCACATGCGCGAGCTGGTCCAGCGCGGCCTTGCTGGCGCCGTAGCCGCCCCAGCCCTCGTACGCCGCCACCGCGGTGTCGCTGGAGACCGCGATGACGCGGCCGTGCGCTGCCCGCAGGGCAGGCAGGGCGAGCTGGGTCAGGGCGAGCGGCGCGATCGCGTTGACCTCGAAGACGTCGCGCAGGGTCGCGATGTCGTACGCCGCGAGCGGCGGCAACGGCGAGATTCCCAGTGTCGAGGCGTTGAGCACGAGCAGGTCCAGGCGCGGTCCGGCGGCGGCGACCAGCGCGCGGCGGTGCGCCGCGTCGGCGACGTCTCCGGCGATGGCGACGACCTCGTCGCCGAGATCGCGGGTGGCCCCGACGAGGGTCGAGGCGTCGCGCGCGTCGACAACAGGGCGCCATCGCACCGCGGACTCGACTGCGGGCAGGGCGGTCGCGAGCGCGCGGGTGAGCGCAAGGCCGAGACCGCGCGACGCTCCGGTGATCAGTGCTGTTCTCATCACTCGACTGTGCGCCGGCCCGGGTGGCGCGGCATGGGACGGCGGGCGCGACGCGGGCCGACCTTGGTCTTAGGTCGCCGGCGCCAGCCCGGCGCCAAGGCGCTAGGTCGCCGGCGCCAACCCGGCGCCAAGGCCCTAGGTCGCCGGCGCCAGCCCGGCGCCAAGGTCCTAGGACCGTTGGCCCCACCCGCGCGCCGGACGGCTGATCGGCACGGTCGCGGCGACGCGCGGCAGGTCAGGGTCTGGTGTCGGACAGGCCGTTCCGTACCGCGTAGAGCGCCGCCTGGGTCCGGTCGGTGACCCCGAGCTTGGACAGGATCGCGCTCACGTGTGCCTTGACGGTCTTCTCGGCGAGGGACAGCTCGCGGGCGATCAGCCGGTTGGGTAGGCCTTTCGCGATCAGCCGCAGCACGTCGCGCTCGCGGGGGGTCAACGGATCGTCGGTCGTCACGCTGGCCATCACGGTGGCGGCGACCTGCGGGTGCAGCGGCGACCCGCCGGCGTGCACGGCTCGCAGCGCGCCGGCGAGGTCGTCCGCGCCGACGTCTTTGAGCAGGTACCCGGCCACCCCGGCGCGCACGGCGGGCAGCACCAGGTCCTGACCGGCGAAGCTGGTGAGCGCCACGACCTTCACGGCCGGGTGATCGGTGCGCACCCTGCGTACGACGTCCACCCCGGACATGCCTGGCAGCACCAGGTCGAGGAGCACGATGTCTGGCTCCAGCCGGCGGGTCAGCGCGAGCGCCTGCTCGCCGGACGCCGCCTCGCCGACCACGGTCATGTCCGGCTGCAGCTCCAGGAAGGTACGAAGGCCGCTGCGGACGATGGGATGGTCGTCGACCAGCAGGAGCCGGATCGGGTCGCCCGCCATCACGCCCGCTCACCCGCCGGCGCCGGACCCGCGACGTCGGCGGGCCGGGCCGGTCGGTCCGGGCACAGACCGACCGCGACGCGCACGCGGGTGCCCCGGCCCGGGGCGCTGTCGATCGTGAGCCTGCCGCCGATCAGCGCGCTCCGCTCGGCCATCGACGTCAGGCCCAGCCGGCGCGACGTGCGCCGCGTCGCCGGCACGTCGAAACCGGTGCCGTCGTCGGCCACGGTGAGCCGCACCAGCTCGTCGGTCAGCTGCAGCGTGACGTCAACGCCGCTCGCGGCGGCGTGGTTGACGGCGTTGGCGATCGCCTCGCCGGCGATGTTCTGCAGCTCGTGCGCGATCGCCGGTGGGACCGACGAGGTGCCGTCGACGGTGAAACGGATGGGCACGGCGTGCGAGCGACGTACCAGCGCGATCCGCTTGCGAAGAGCGGTCGGGAGGTCGTCGCGGTCGACGTCGCCGGGGCGCAGAGTCTCGACCAGGTCACGCATCTGCTCCAGCGCCGACGACCCGATCGCCCCGACCCTGTCGATCTGCTCGCGCAGGCCCGGACCGGCATCGGCAGCCAGTGCGCGCATCGACGCGCTGGCGAGGGTCAGGCCGAACAGGGTCTGCGTGACGGAATCGTGCAGATCGCGGGCGAGGCGCGCGCGTTCCTGCGCCGCGGCGAGCTCGCGGCTGCGGTCCAGCCGCTGGGCGTTGGCGATCGCCAGGGCGGCGTGCGCGGCGATCGTCTCGACCAGGGACTGGTCGGCGAGGGTGAATTCGGCGCCGGTCGACTTGTCGGCGAGGTAGAGCTCGGCCAGGATCTCGCCACCCGCGATCACCGGTACGCCGAGGAAGGCGCCCATGTCCGGGTGGGCGGCCGGCCAGCCGACGAACCGGGGGTCACGCCGGACGTCGGCCAGCCGCACGGACCGGGGCTCGCGCAGCAGGACGCCGAGGAGGCCGTGCTGGCGGGGTAGCGCACCGATCGCCGCCCAGGTCCGAGCGTCGACGCCCGAGGTCAGGAACAGCGCGAAACCGCCGCCACCGTCGGGCACGCCGACCGCGGCGTAACCGGCTCCGGTGACGTCGCGTGCTGCGTCGAGGATGGTGCGCAGTACTCGCTCGGGTCGGGGCTCGGCCGCGACGCTCAGGGCAAGATCGAGCAGCCGCCGCAAGGTGGCATCGCCCGGCGGCTGGCCGGGCAGGTCGGCACCGCCCGGCGGCTGGCCGGGCAGGTCGGCACCGCCCGGCGGCTGGCCGGGCAAGTCGGCACCGCCCGG